>JBHICF010000088.1:0-8136 GCA_046759485.1 Nitrospiraceae bacterium | reverse complement strand
ACCATCGCCGCCCGCGTTGCCGTCAGCCCTCTCAGGGCGGCATACCACACGACATAGCCCATCCCTGAAGCCAGCGCCCCGGACAATACGGCTAGGAGGATGCCCTCTGCAGATACGTGGATGTTGCCGAGGGTGATGAGGCTGATGACGATGACGAAAGGCACAGAGCGCACGAAATTGTTGGTCGTGTCGCCAATGGGGTCTACGGCACCGCGACCCCGCAGTGAGTACACGCCCCAAGCGATACCTGCGATCATCATCAGGAAGGATCCCATTGGAGAGGGGGCCGATAGACCCGGGAACACCAAGTAGACAAGACCGACCAAAGCGACGAGATGCCCTACCCACTCCATGTAATGAGGACGTTCGCCCGACCAAAGACCAACAAGGATCATGGTCGCTTGAACGGCAGCAAAGAGTATGAGTGCGCCGGTTCCCGCGGCCAGGCTCATGTAGGCAAAAGAAAACGGGACAGCATAGAGAAACAATAAGGCTGGCGAAGCCCAATTCCCCTGACGCTTCGTCTCCTGGCTTCTCTTCCTTAAGGCTGCGATGAGCAACAACACAGCCGCCCCAGAAACCAACCGAATGGTTGAGAAACTGGCCGCGTCCACGGTCGCTTCCCTGAGCGCCATTCGACACAGAACTGAATTTGAAGCGAACGCGAGGAGAGCGAGTGCTGTAAGGAAAGCCGTGCGGAGCCACCCCCGACTATCGGGCATGGTCATGGGGGGCCTCGTCCCGCCAGGTCATAACGCGCACCAGTCGGTTGGACCGCTCTTGCGGGGAACGGCGAAGCCCTGCGCCAGGAGCAACTCTGAGAGATCCTGCCCATCGGCCATCACTCGGGCGACGAGCACGAAACCCACCAGATACTGACCGTAGAGCTCTATCTGGGCGGCGTCGGACAGCACCGTGTGCAGGAGATCGCGAGCGTCTTGTGCGAGTATCCTCTCCTGCTCACACTTACCTCTCAGATGTGGTGTCCTGATCCCGTCCAGCCTCACGATCACCGGGTCACCGAGCTTGTCTCGATACTCAGGCAGGGTCAGCAAGCACCTGTCGGCATCGGGGCAGCGGTGAAAGGTGATGCGGCTCAAGTGCGGTTCGCCGGGCGCTTCGGGTTGAGGCTGATCAGGCGCCTTTTCGTCTCCAGGATCAGGATTGAACTCGGCAGCCAAAGCGTTCGAGCCACCCAATGGCAGTGCAACTCCTCCATTCATCGTGAGGAGCGTCGGAGCGCTCGACAAAACCCACACGAGGGCTCCCAACAAGAAGGCATTTCGCGTGACGATCATGGACGGCATTTATTGCGGGGGCAGTACCCGAAACCCAGTGGGGCCGCTGCTAATGCGTTGAGTCAGGGGCGTAACTTTGGCGTGATGAGCGAGGGGCGTTCGAATTATGCTGAACACAAACCGGAATTCTCCGATTCCCGCATCCGGCGGCGAGTCCCAGAAACTCTGTATGCGCCTACTCGCTGCTTACCGTTATTCTTTCCTTGTCTCGCCCAAGAGAATAACATTGTGTGGGGCATCGGTCTTATTCAAGGTACCCACCGTGTGCGCGGACACGTAGTTCTTGCGCTCAGTATCGTAAACCAATGCGATGACCTCAATCATTGGTTCGTGATTCGCCACCCTGTATTGACGGGCGAAACACTTATAGATCTGCTCCCCCTTGGGTAGATCCGTATCATACAACTCGAAGCTGACGTGGTTCTTCTCAACGTCGTGCCACTGTTCGCCCTTCTTTTGAAAGTCGTCCTTCCAAGGAAGGCAGCTTCCCTCTGACCTTTCGGCCAGGTACGAATACACGAGCACTTTGTCGCCCGCGCCCTGAACCTTTAAATCCGTACTATGAATCAGGATCTTCGTAGGACCCTCTTCTTTCTTAAACCCGGGTATCTGCATTGAGGAACACCCAACCACCAATGGCAGAAGAAAAAGAACCACAACAAAATGTCGAAGTTTCATAAATATGCCCTCCATCCTTGGATAGTGTCCGATCATCCAACGTCTGATCGGCTACGGGGGCGTCTATCCTCGCCGGATCTATGGCCGAAGTCAAGCCGGTATGGAGGCACCGCCGGACTGGCCATCCAGCCGCAAGCTCCGCACTCCAGCTTTGCGATGGTTTCAGTAATAGAGGTAAGAGACGAGCTGATCGTAGACGGAAGAACTGAGGCGTGTTTCACTGTCCGGCGCGAACCGCAAGAACTCAAGACCGACGAAACCGGGCCGGATTGAGCGCACTATCGCGACCTCCACCACGACCGGAATTTCGGATCGTGGGACCAGGAACTGCACCTGCAGCAGTGTATCTTTCCCCAGAGGAGCGTCGGTCTTCAGGGAACCGCAGCGCAGAGAGACATCTGTGATCAAGCCAGCTCCCTCGACCCCTTCTCCCAAGAAGGTCGCCGAGAAGGAGGCAGGAACGCGCTGGTATTCACGCCGATCGATGAGTTGGCTGACATAGCGGCGGCCCCACTGAACTGCTTTGAAACGGCGAGCGCAGAGCTGACAGCGAAAAGGATAGAGGTAACTCAGACCTACTAAGAGCTCACCCACTCCCTTGCGAGATACCCTCTTGACGAAGTCTTTTCCACACTGTGGACACTTCGGGCGGACGAGTTTGTCCTGGCCTTCGAGAGCGTTGACGAATTTGAGTAGTCGTGCTTGCTGCTTATCCTCCACCACGAGAAACTCCAGCCCCATGTACTTACCGATGGCCCAACGCACCTCCGCGAGCTCGACCTGCAGCAGCGAAACATCATCCGGCAGGGCAATGCGCAGGCTCATGTGTGTCCCAATTTCGACCTTCTGCCCGCAGGCGACCTTACAACCCTTCACAGAGAGATCGACCATGGACCCTTCCCCAGCGAGGCCGGCGGCTGAGAAAGAAAAAGGGCAGGTACACTCGAAGCGCTGAACCTTCCGGAATGCCATGGGAGACTTGGCTTTTGTAGGAGAGGAACTCACTTCATTGCCACGTAGCGCGTAGAAAGTACAAAGAGCTCATAGCCCTGCCGACGCCATTGCCAGCTATGGAGCTTCCCACCATGATCCCCCGACCGCCTGACACCTATAAAGAAGCTTACCCTGCTCGGCAAGCAAGTCAAATCTTAGTTAACCCGAAGCCCAGATGCACCCTGGTCAGTACGAGCTTCACGCGACCTTGCTAGTATAGGAAGAATAGGAAGACGGAGAAGATCTGTTTGAGGCGAGTGACAGCTTTCGAAATCTGCCAAGTTCGCCAGGCCTAGCCACGATGGCTAAGCCGCACTCCAGAGGCAACCGCGGGTGAGAAGGCAAGGGAGCGCGGCGACAGCATTCACACGAGCGCTGAGCCGGATCGTGCAACGATCTAGCTGACTTATGGACCGCCCAACACCTGGGATAGTTCCAAGGGCCGGACGCCTTCGAAGCTCTGAATGAGATGGTCCACGGTGACGTCCATCATTTCCAGGATAGGGCCTGGGTAGAGGCCAACCCAAAACACCACCAGAGCTAGAGGAAGGACACTGGCTAATTCCAAGGCAGATAGGTCCGGGAGCGACTCGCTGCTCTGCGTCGAAGCCTGGCCGAGGGCAACTCGTTGCAGCATCCAGAGCATGTAGGAAGCCGCCAGCACAATTCCCATCATCGCAAGGAGCACCATCGGGAAACTTCGAAACGAGGTTCCTATGAGGACCAGAAACTCTCCGATGAAGTTACAGGTCCCGGGGAGGCCGAACGAGGCGACCGAGAAAATACAAAAGAGGGTCACAAACCGGGGCATCGGCTTGTTGAGGCCCCCATAATCGCTGATCAGCCGACTATGCGTCCGGTCGTAGAGCTGCCCCACCGCCAGGAACAACGCGCCCGTCGTGATACCATGGTTGAACATCTGGAGCACGGCACCGTGAATTCCCTGATTGTTGAATACAAAAATGCCGAGCGTCACGAAGCCCATGTGTGAAATAGATGAATAGGCCACAAGCTTTTTCAGATCCACTTGCGCCAGTGCCATATACCCACCGTAGATAATCGCCAGAATGGAGAGCCACAGAATGAGCGGGGCGAAGGCCGACGAAGCCTCGGGAAATAATGGGAGGCACAACCGTAGAAACCCATAGCCACCCATCTTTAGGAGAATGCCCGCCAGGATCACACTCCCCGCCGTCGGCGCCTCAGAGTGGGCGTCTGGGAGCCAAGTGTGGAATGGAAGCATGGGCAACTTGATGGCAAAGGCTAACAAGAACGCTAGGAAGATCCAGAACTGGACGCCGTGTGAGTAGGTCTGTTGGCTCAACGCCAGGATGTCGAACGTATAGCCCCCTTCCACGTAGAGACCCAGGATGCCCACCAAAAGCAGGAGGCTCCCGGTCAGGCTATAGATAATAAACTTAAAGGCGGCCGCGACACGCTCTGGCCCTCCCCATAACGTGATCATGAAATACATGGGGATCATCGTGACTTCCCAGAGCATAAAGAACAAAAACAGGTCCAACGCGGTAAACACGACGAGCATGGCCGTCTCGACAAGCAGGATCAGCATCATGAAGGCCTTCACCCTGCTCCCGATCGGCTTCCACGAGGCCAGCACGCACAGAGGAGGAAGCAGCGTAGTGAGGATGACCAGCAGGAGACTGAGCCCATCCACACCGACGGCGTAATTGATGTTGAAGGTGGGCATCCATTCTATGCGCTCGACAAATTGCATCTCCATGGAGGAATGGTTAAACCATCTCCACAGGAGGATAGAGAGCCCAAAGTCGGCGAGTGTGAATCCTAGGGCGACACGGCGCACGGTTTCGTCGCCTCGAACCAATGCGATGACCGCGATCCCGATCATGGGGAGGGCAATCATCCAGCTTAAGAGATGGTCCGCGAGAAACGGCACCATGAGAACCTCCTCAATCGAACCGAATCTGGGATGGTACCTGGACGAAGAGCGAGCAGATTTCTCCCGCTCAATCGAAATAGATTAGACACACGCTCTCAGCCTTAAGGCACAAACGAGAGCTTCTAGACCATGAACCAATACAGGAGCGCCATTCCGATCAGGAGCCAGAATATAGTCACCAGCAGGTGATGCTGAAGCATGCGTGGTTCGATCCCTTGCAGCGCATAATCTGCAGAGTCGGCCCGATGCCCCACTTCATCAATCATCCTGTCGCCCACCCCGCGCACATCGATGGTCTGCCAAAGCCCCCGGCCAAGCGTGACCGACAGCCTCGCGAGTCCATCAACGAGCCGATCGATCCCGCGGACATCGATTGCCTGCCAAAGCCACCGGGCGAGCGTGACCGACAGCCTGGCGAGTCCGTCGACCAGCCGATCGATTACGCGAACATCGACCACCTGCCAGAGCCAGCGAGCGAGCATAACTGACAGCCTGGCGAGTCCCTCGACGAAGCGATCGACCCCGCGGACATCGACTACTTGCCAGAGCCAGCGAGCAAAGTTGACCGACACGCCGGCCAGCCCGTGGGCCAGCCGATCGATCCCGCGGACGTCAACCACTTCCCAGAGCCAGCGAGCAAAGTTGACCGACACGCTGGCTAGACCGTGGACGAACCGGTCGACGCCGCGAGCATCGACCACCTGCCAAAGCCAATGGGCGAACCGCAGTGTCGGCGCGACCACCACCGCTTCATAGACTTCGTCGAAGTACCATTTGTTGAGGAACAGCACGTAAAGAGTCTTTGACTTGTCAACCATCCATCGGGGAAGCGGGGAGGATTTGACATGTAGATAGTAGGCCAGTCCACACCCCCCCACCGCTACGGCGATAGGAAGAATCGGCCAGAGCAGGAAGACACCTTCTTGGTCGATCCCCTCAGCGCGCATTCCTGCATGCCCAAGTGCCGGAGAAAGAAATTGGACGAACCAATTCCACAGAAATGCCAGCATGACGACCAGTCCAACCGTAGCCGCCGCTATTCCCGAGAGAAGCAAAGGAGCAGCCAGCGGGGGACGCGAACCCTGTGGCTGAGCAGATCCGTACCACTCCGCCGGGGTGGCACGGCCAAACAGAACCATGATCCACCGGAAGAGATAAAACGCCGTGAAAAAAGCCGTGGTCAACCCAATGCCCCAAAACACGTATCGCGCGGGGGCTGAGTGGAGCGACGTCCACAGATTTTCGTACTGCCCGGAGAAAATCACAAAGGGCGGAATGCATGATAAGACAAGTGCACTGACATACAGCGACCAATTCCCTGCCAAACCATGGTGCGCCTCTTCTCGTACTCCGTCACCCAGGTCGTGTTCACCCGCCATGGTCCGAAGGACGCTGCCGGTGGAAAGAAATAGGAAAGCCTTTAACGCGCCATGCGCCAGAAGATGGAAGATGGCAGCCACGAATGCACCCACGCCGCAGGCCATGATCATGAAGCCGATCTGACTCATGGTGGAGTACGCCAGGATGCGCTTAATATCACTTTGCGTGAGGGCAACCGTGGCTGCAAACAGCGCTGTGGTGGCACCCACGAGCGCGATGACTGTCATGGCCACGGGCGACAGGAAGAAGAGCGGACTGAGGCGAGCGAGGAGGAACACGCCCGCGTTCACCATCGTTGCAGCATGAATCAGGGCCGAGACGGGCGTGGGCGCTTCCATCGCAAAGGGCAACCAGACATGCAGCGGAATTTGGGCGGACTTCCCTACCGCCCCCATAAAAAGGAAGAGGGCAATCACGGTTAAGCTCTGGACCTCCCAGTGGAGTCCGACCCAGCTCAAGAGATTCAGCGTCTGCTCGGACACTCCCGGCGCCTCCGCCACGATCTGACGAATGTCCAGCGTGCCGAAAGTCGCATAGCTCAGGATCACGCCAAATCCCAACCCAACATCCGCCACCGCATTCACCAGGAACGCCTTGGTGGCCGCATGACAGGCTGACTTTCGTTCGGCCCAGTGGGAGATGAGCAAATAGGAACAGATGCCCATGACCTCCCAGAAAACGTAGAGCATGAGCAGGTTGCTGCTCATCACCAACATCAGCATAGAGAAGGTGAAGAGAGCGATAACGGCGAAGAACCGCGCATACCGCGGGTCTCCCTGCATGTAATGGGAAGAATAGACGTGAACCAAGCTGCTCACGGCGGTCACGAGCAGGAGGAGGAGCACCGTCAGTTGGTCGATGTACAGCCCCAAATCGATCACAAGGGTCCCGGAATGCAGGAGGGTGTAGAGCGGCAGATCGATAGGCCCGTTTCGGAGGACCTCGAAGAACGCAAGGACGGACAAGGCGCAGGACAGGACAATTGCCGGACTCCCGATCCAGTGACTGCGCCATTTGAGCCACCGACCACAGAGGGCGATGGCAAGAAAGGCTGCCAAAGGTAAAACCGGTATGAGCAGGTAGAGGGACATCATCTATGTTTATCTACAGCGGCTGGGACAGCAAAGGGGACGACCATTCCGTCCTCCATGGACACACCACCGTGCATGAACCAGCTGGGCCCGCAATCTAGAGCCCCAGGGGGACGGCACTGTCCGAGAGTATGCGAATGATCCAGTCGCTCATCAGACCCAGCGCAATAATCGTCACCGCGAGGGCACCCATACTGAACCGCATGGCTAAGGGTGTCTCAACGTGCGGATGATCCGGAACCTGATGGCTGTGGTGAAAGATTTTCTCGATGACTTTCAAGAAATAGGCCATCGTCAAGAGTGTGACGCCGATGATAGCACCCACCGCAACATAGTTCTCCGCCTCGAGGGCTCCCAGCAGGATGTACCACTTCCCGAAGAACCCGCCAGTCGGCGGGATCCCGATCATTGAGAGCGCGGTCACGATCAGGGCTCCCACCGTCCAAGGCATCTGCCCCCGGAGCTGGAAATAGTCAGCCAGATCTCTTGCCCCGTACCGGTAGATCGCCGCTCCCGCCACGAAAAAGAGTACCGCCTGCATCACCGCATCATTAATCAGGTAGAAAATACCTCCCACGAAGCCCGTCTCGTTGCCCATGCTGATTCCCATCACGATCAACCCGATATGCGAAATCCCAGAATAGGCAAACATCCGTTTCACGTCGTCTTGAGACAGCGCGAGAAAGGCCCCCACAATGGTTGCGGCTGCGCCGACCCATCCCAGGAGCGTGAGAACCGGGAGGTGGTCAGTAACAGCGCCAGTGCCGAGGACCCAAAA
>JBHICF010000087.1:0-8199 GCA_046759485.1 Nitrospiraceae bacterium | reverse complement strand
GATTGACACCTCCACGAATTACACCGACGGCGAGAGCGAACTGTTAATAGGATCCGTCCTCGCCGAGGGGGACAAAACCGGGAGCATGAAACGCGAGGAAGCCATAGTGGTTTCCAAGATTGGGTATGTGCAAGGACAAAACTTGAAGCGAGCAGAGGCCCGCGAGCGCTCCGGCCGTCCGTACCCTGAGATGGTGAAGTACGGCGATGGTATCTGGCACTGTATTCATCCGGAATTCTTAGCCGACCAATTGGACTCATCGCTGGACCGACTCAGCGTACAAACCTTGGACGTGTGTCTGTTGCACAATCCGGAGTACTTCTTGTCCGATGCCAAGCACAAGGCGGAGCAGCAGTCGACGTCGCCTGATCAACCAGGCTTGCGCGAGGAGTTCTATCGGCGAGTACAAGCGGCCTTTACCTATTTCGAGGCACAAGTTGCGGCGGGACGTCTCCAGTATTACGGAGTGTCCTCGAATACCTGTACCGCCACGCCGGATGACCCAGAAGGCACCTCGCTGTCTCGCATGCTCGAGGCAGCGCGGGCGGCAGCTGCTCAGGGCGGGCGCCAAACCCATCACTTCAAAATACTCCAGTGTCCGATGAATCTGTTCGAATCTGGCGCGCTGCTGACACCCAACACAGGGCCGGGTGAGCGGCAAACCGTGCTGGAGTTGGCTCAAGCAGAAGGCATCGCCGTATTGGTGAACCGCCCGTTGAACGCCATTTCTTCAAAGGGTGGGAGCATGACAAGGCTGGCCGAGTTTCCGATTGAAGAGACCGACGCGTCCTTCGACACGCAGCAGCCACGAGTTGAAGAACTCGAACAGGAGTTCCGGCGCGACTTGGCACCTGGGATTCCTCATGGAGGTCAGGGCTTGCCACCGCAGGATTATTTCCGATGGGCGGAGGAGCTGAAACGGATTCGGCCGATGATCCACAACCTGGAACATTGGGAACAGATCGAAGGCCAGATGATCGCTCCACACATCAACCAGGTCCTCCGCGCGCTCGGGCAGCATCTGACTGGGGACCGCGCCGAGCGCTGGGACACCTGGCGTGGACGCTATATTCCCGAGCTGCTCAAAACTCTGCAAGCGCTCCGCCGTGAGGCCTCTATCAAGAGCCGCCAAAAGACCGCCGCCTTGAGTGCGCTGATCGATCCGCTGTTGCCGGAGCCAAGACGTCAGGAGTCGCTTTCCCGAAAGGCCTTGTGGATCCTCGCTTCCACACCAGCGGTGACCTGTGTGCTGAACGGCATGCGCTCCAAGGCGTATGTTGCAGACTCCCTGGGAATTCTGTATTGGGAACCCCTTCCGGCCCCACGGCCCATCTACGAAGCGATCAAAACTCTCTGAATTTCCCTCCGTCGTCTCCCGTGAAATTTTACACGCCTGTAATGCCTGCGTAATGAATTGAGCACAGTCTGACGCTATGCTCGTGGTCGAGGGTGGACAATAGAAAGGGGGTGACGCCTTCTCATGAGCTGTCCATTTTATCTCGTTGGAGCAACAAGCGAGAGGCCTGCCATCTGCGCTGCAGCGGCGATGCCGTTCGAGCCGACTGTACGCGAGCAACGTGAGTACTGCTCAACAGACCGTCATGGGCGCTGTCCATGGTATCAATACAGCTCCAGCTGGCTCTGGCAGGCGATCCATCAGGAAGTCGCCCGGGCCATCGGATAATCGGCCCGGTGCGCTCCCCTTCCCTTCAAAACTCCCACCACTTTTCGAATTCCATCTGTGATAAGATTCTCACGGAAGGTTTGTGCAGACGATGATTGTGTGGATGACCTGACGCAACAGTGGTTGCGTGAACTGCTCGCCTTCATGCTCGGAGATCCGCAGACAACCACCTGGGCCATCCGGCTTAACTTTATCAGCGAGAATGTGGATCGCATCGCCGAACTAGTGGTGTACCTCGTGAGAGGCAAGATGATCCGTCACACCGTTCCACCGACGACCGCCTAGGACCGTTCTGTGACCAAGCTGGCTATCCTCGACATAGGCACCAACTCCATCCACCTCGTGCTTGCCGAAGTTGATCCCGGGGGTTCCTACAAAATCCTCGATCGCTACAAGGACATGACCCGCCTGGGCGACGGGGCGTTTAGCAACCACAAGCTGTCGGATGCGGCAATCGCGCGCGGACTTGAAGTTATCCGAAACCTGGTCACGCTCGCGCGGAATAAAGGGTACGACCGTATCCACGCTGTGGCGACCAGCGCGGTCCGCGAAGCCAGAAACGGTGGTGAGTTCATCGAGGAAATCTTTCGCCAAACCGGACTCACCGTGCAAATCATCACAGGACAGGAAGAAGCTCGGCTGATCTATCTCGGAGTGCTGCATAGCATTGGCCTGTCGGAGCGTCTCACATTAATCGTCGACGTGGGCGGCGGGTCCGTTGAGCTGATCGTGGGAAATCGAGACACGATGTCTAGGGCTGAAAGTCTCAAGTTGGGCGCGATCCGGCTCAAGGACTTGTACTTGAGAAAAGATCCGCCGACCAGATCCATGCTCCGCGACATGCACGCCGTGATCGATCAGCAACTGAAGGCTGCACTCCGGCGAATCAAGGTCAAGAAGGTTGAGCGGCTCGTCGGGACAGCGGGCATGATTGGAAACCTGACCGAGGTGATTTACCTGCGACGCACCGGCCGACCGGTCTCGCAGCTCAACCTGACCACGATCACGCTGAAGGAAATCCTGCGTATCGAGCAGCTCCTGATGCGCTCTAGTCTGAAGGCTCGCTTGGCAATCCCGGGCCTGGACTCGAAACGTGCTGACACATTACTCCCAGCGGCAGCGGTGCTTCGGACGCTCATGGAACAGACCGAGCAGGAGGACCTCACGACGTGCGATAAAGCGATTCGGGAAGGGTTGATCTACGACTTCATCCAGCGTCATCAGGAGGGCCTGCGCGCTGAGCATGAGATCCCTGACGTCCGGCGACGCCACGTCATATTTCTTGCGCGCCGCTGCCAATACCCCCAGACACACTCACATCACGTCGCCAAACTTGCACTTCGGCTGTTCGATCAGACCCAGGAGCTGCACAAGCTCGGCGAATGCGAACGGGAGTGGCTGGAGTTCGCGGCGATCCTGCATGACATCGGTTACCTGATTCATTCCCGGCAACACCACAAGCATGCCTATTATCTGATCAAGAACAGTGACCTCGACGGCTTGACTGCCGACGAAGTCGAAATGATTGCCAATATCGCGCGCTACCACCGGCGCGCATTGCCCCGTACAAAGCACGAACCCCTTAAATCCATGTCTTCCAAGTCACTGAAAACGCTCGAGAAGATCAGTGCGCTCCTCCGCATCGCGGACGGCCTTGACCGGGGCCATTTCTCGGTGATAGAAACCCTTGACGTGCTCATCGGGAAGCCCGTGATTATCCAACTCCACACCGCGGGCGATCCGGAGCTTGAGGTCTGGGCTGCACAATCCCGCACTGACCTGTTTCAAAAAATCTTTCGACGTTCTATAGAATTTACCGTGCACCACCTCCGAGGAGGCCGGACGTGACCCCGGTTACCTTCACCTTCGACCAGCCACACACCTATCCGGGGAAGCTGATCATCGTTGAAGGCATCGACGGATCGGGGAAAAGTACCCAGCTCTTACTCTTGCAAAAATGGCTGGAAGCGCGGGGCTTCAGGGTATTTTTCACCGAATGGAACTCGTCTGCATTGGTGCGCGACACCACGCGCCGCGGCAAGAAAAGTAAGGCCTTGACGCCGACCACCTTCAGCCTGTTGCATGCGACCGATTTTGCCAGCCGTCTCTATCATGAGATCCTGCCGCCCCTGAAGGCAGGCATGGTCGTTCTGGCGGACCGCTACGTCTACACCGCCTTTGCGCGAGACGGGGTCCGAGGCGTCTCATCCCAATGGATCCGCAAACTGTACAACTTCGCGATCCGGCCGGATATGGCGTTCTACTTCCGAGTCCCGATCGAGACCGCGATCGACCGGTTGCTACGAGGGACACGTGCCCAGCTTAAATACTATGAAGCCGGGATGGACATGGGGTTGAGCCAAGATGTGACCGAGAGCTTTCGAATTTTTCAGTCCCGCATCCTCATAGAATACGAGAAGATCGCCAGCGAGTACGGCTTGATTACGATGGATGCGACAAAAGAGATCGAAGACCAACAGGAGGAAATGCGCAAACTTGTGTCGGAAGCGCTACAGCACTACCGACCCAAGCGAGGGACCCATGGAAAGCGCACGTCAGTATTTTGGCGACGGTTTGGCCTACCTGAATCCGAGTGATCTGAGAGGTAAGCTGATCGCGGTCGAGGGAACCGACGGGGTGGGTCGGTCCACACACATCGAGTTGCTCCAGGAGTGGCTCGAAGTGCAGGGATACGGCGTGATCACCACCGGCTGGACTCGGTCAAATCTCATGTCGAAGGCGATTGAAGTGGCCAAGAAGGGCAACATCCTGGATCGGTGGTCATTCAGTCTGCTGTATGCCACGGACTTTGCTGATCGACTCGAACATCAAATCATTCCGGCGCTGCGGTCAGGCTTTATCGTGCTGTGCGACCGCTACATCTTTACCGCACTCGCGCGCGACGCGGTACGGGGCGGAGACCGCAAGTGGATCCGGGATATGTTTGGGTTTGCGCTCGTACCGGACTTAGTCTTTTATCTGAGGATCGACATCGACACGTTGGCCTTGCGCGTCATCGAGACCAAAGGCATGAACTACTGGGAATCTGGGATGGACCTCAAACTTGGGGCAGACCTGTACGAGAGCTTCAAGAAATACCAGTCCCTGCTGATCGAGGAATTTGACAAGATGGCGGAGGAGTTTCAGTTTGACGTCGTGGACGCCAGAAAAACACCGGAGGAGATTCAAGAAGCGTTGCGCGCGAAGATCCAGCCAATGCTGAAGAATGGGCGACACGGCTCACGAGGGAGAGGTTCAGCCGCGATCACCTCCCCGACCCGGTCCGGAGCTAATCCTTTGCCAACCACCTCAGCTGAGACGGAGTAAGCCACCAGTGGAGCACGCCGTGTCCAGCTCTCGGGCCTTGCTCGAATTCAACACAGCAAGCGCCGGCCTTCTTGAGTGACAGCCCCGCGACGGGCTTCCCGAACAGCATCAGCCCGGCAATCTCGCCGAGGTTCGGCTCATGGCCCACACACAGTACACACGCATCGCTGGGCAACACCGACAGGGCTGGAAAAAGCTTGTCAGGAGGCGCGTCGGGCAGGAGCTCGTCCCGAACCTGCACATCCTCTCGCAGCTTGAAGACCTCTCGAATGACCTGGGCAGTGTCGAGTGCGCGCACGAAGGGGCTGCTCAAGATATGATCGGGATCAATTTCAAGCTGAAGAAGGCCCGAAGCTGCTGCTTGGGTTCGCTTCACCCCTTTCTGGGTGAGCGGACGCAGGGCGTCGTCTCGGGCCCAGTCTTCCCGATCCGCCGCAATGCCGTGCCTAAATAATATGCAGATCATAGTTGATCCTGGAGGGGGCCGGATCGTACCACACTCCCCTGCAGAGGGGAAGGGAGAACAGGTGGTAGAATCGTCCATCCTTCCTAGCTATGAGATGATTACTATCATCCATACTATCAATTATATAGATGATAAACATAAAGTATAGGATGAGTGAATCCATGGAGCAGGAACCTGTCTATGACAATCTGACGCACTGTCGGACTGTCGCGCTGGATGCGCTGGCTTGCTTAGCTGACGGTGATGGCCACCCGGGCACGTTGCACCGTCTCCGCACGCATCTGAGGAGACTGCAGGCATACTTGGAGTTAGTAGGCGAAGACAAGAACGCTGAAGTAATCAATGGATGTGTCTCTCGCTTGAGCAGTCTTCGTACGCTTCAGGTTTTTCATCACTATCTCTCTCAAATGACAGCACCGAAGCCCGACCGAAAACGTGTGAAGCGCCTCATCCAAGCTCGTCAGGCCAAGCTCCTGCGTAAGGATGTCTTCAAGAAAATCGAGCGCCGCATCCGCCACCATGCCGCTCCGCCGATGCCGACGGATCCCAACTGGATGGCAGCACGGTTCCACGCCCTCCGCGAGGAGCACGCGCAGCACCTCCTGCAGCTGATCTCTCAACCGGGAGACCGCCCGCGTCGGAAGTACCTGCACATCCTACGATTGTACGTGAAGACCGTCCGCTACCAGGAGGAATGGGCGCTCCACCAGGCATACGCAAGGCCGGATCTTGTGAAACAGCTGAAGCGTGCCCAAGAAGTCCTGGGCAAGTACCAGGAGCGCACACAGTTTCGAACGCTGGCGCGCCGCTATGACATGAAATCCCGCGCAGCGATTGACAAAGACTGGCGCCGCACTCGCCAACGTGCCCGTGCCGTTCCCACTCAACTGCTTGGCCCGGTCCGGTCCATGGCGGGGCGGCGTGGGCAGGTCGTCCCATTGTCCCGCCCAGATCGTCGCGTGTCCGCCCTGCGCGTGGCACAGATGCGGTCACATCCAGGACCCCAGGCACAGTAACTCCGAGCAAAAAGGGTGCAAGCGACCGAACGGTGGACGGTGGAGTCAGAGTCTCATGAAGAGTCGCGTGCTCTTTCTCTGCACCGGCAACTCGTGTCGCAGCCAGATGGCGGAAGGTCTCTTGCGGCATCTGGCCGATGGCCGGTTCGACGTGGCCAGCGCCGGCACTCATCCAGTTGGCCTCAATCCCCGTGCAGTCGCGATCATGCGCGAAATTGGCATCGACATCTCACAACAGCGGTCAAAACCGGTGGACGAGATTCTGAGTCGAGACTTCGACTATGTGGTGACGGTGTGCGACCATGCGAAGGAGTCATGCCCTGCGCTACCGACAACGAGCAAAGTCTTGCACTGGAGTTTCGACGACCCGGCAGCTGCACGTGGTACGGACGACGATCAACGTGCGACATTCCGCCGAGTCCGAGACGAGATCCGTACAGCGGTTGAGCGGTTCATAAAGATAGAACGTCCGGGCGGGTAACTCTGTTGCCGATCCTGCCTACCCTTCGGACAAGATGCGGGCAACAACACGCAGAGCGTCACGAAGAGTTCAGGGACGGGTGCCAGCCTTGCGCGAGGCATCGGATGACCTCGTCATCCTCCACCTGCGTGAAATCCTCATAGGACTCCCCGACTGCCATAAAGCTCTCCGGTGACTCCAGCACCACACTCTCGTCAACCTGCGCAGCGATTTTCTGCGCGGTCGCAGGAGGAGCGACCGGCAAGGCAGCGATAAGATGCGCGACATGGGACGCTCTGAGTGCGGCAATAGAAGCTAGGAAGGTGGAGCCGGTGGCGACGCCATCATCGACCAGCAGGACTGTCCGGCCGGCCAACGGCGAGAGCCCACGTCCTCCACGATACTGCGCTTGCCGTCGAGCAATTTCCTCTTCCTGATGAGACTGCTGTGGCTGGACTGCCGCGGCGAGGGAAGGATACAGGGTAAGCAAATCTTTATTGAGGTAGAGGAACCCTGTTTCCGTAAGCGCGGCGAGAGCGAGCTCAGGGTTCCCGGGTGCTCCAATTTTCCGCGTGATCAAGATATCGAGAGGAAGCCGCAGACCCTGACTTAACGCCAAGCCTACCACGACCCCGCCACGAGGGATGGCTAGGACCAGCCCATCAGGCAGGTCAGCGTAATGACTCAGCGCACGAGCTAGTCGTTGCCCAGCCTCTGCTCGATTGTGGAACACGTCTCGCCTCGATCACCAACCTGAACTGCACACAAAGTGCGCAGTTGGATAGGCTCCTACCATATTCACTGCTCATTCGCAATGCGAGCGAAGCCTAGCCGAGGCGGGTTGATGTCCACGCAGAGTCTGAGGGATCCTTGGCTGGGAGGCGACGCAGGGAACGGGAAGATCAGAGACTCACGAGAAGGCAACGGAAGTGGCGAGCGAACTCCGGCACGAAGGGAGCACGAGGACGCGCGGGTTAGGAAGAAACCTCGAGGCGCTGAGACTAGCCCATCACCTCACGCCGACCCTGGCAGGGTTGGCTGAACTCTGCATCGAGAGCGAGAGCGGAGGGGCCACTTGGGTTCCTTCCTCGAACGCCTCGACGCGGTTGCGACCGTGCGATTTGGCCTGATAAAGCGCGGCATCTGCGCTGGCCACGGCTTCTTCCACGGTAACAATATGTGGGTCGGGAACGCGCGCGATCCCCATGCTGACGGTCAAATGGATGGATGTCCCGTTGATCGCAAA
>JBHICF010000086.1:0-8245 GCA_046759485.1 Nitrospiraceae bacterium | reverse complement strand
CCCCGATAAAACTTTTCAAAGACCCTGTCGAGTTCGTGCGGCGGGATCCCGCAGCCGTTGTCTACCACGCTCACCTGGATCTGTCCATCCGTCCGGAGCCATGACTGGATCAGGATGGCGCCCCGCTCGGGTGTGAATTTAATTGCGTTCTGGAGCAGGTTCGTAAGCACTTGCTGGAGTTTGTCCCGGTCACCTTGGAGAGTCGGTAATCCATCGATAATCTCCCGTTCGACCGTAATGCGTTTCTGCTCGGCCAGGCTCAGCAAACTGTCAGCCACTTCGGAAAGCAGTTCGCGCATCTCAAAGGCGCTCATCTGCATCGTGGTCTGGCCGGCTTCAATTCTCGAGATGTCCAGGAGCTCATGGATCATACGAGTGAGCCTCTCCGTGTTATGCTTGACGCGGCTCAAGTAAAAACTCTGCTTTTCCGTCAGCCGTCCCGCTAAACCATCGAGCATGTTCTCGACATAACCCTTCATCGAAGTCAGGGGGGTGCGTAATTCGTGTGACACGGTGGAGACAAACACCGACTTGAGATGGTCATGCTCCTTGAGCTTGTCGTTTGAGGCCTGTAAGGCCACCGTCCGTTCATGGACCTTCGCCTCCAGTCCTACGTTCAACTCCTCGATCTGCTGATAGGCAGCGGCGTTATCAAGTGCGATGGCGACGTGGTTTGCGAGAGTCATGATCAGGCCCAGGTCCTCGTGAGTGAGGCTCCGCGCCTTCGTGTGGTCGACGACCAAACACCCAATGACGGTGTCCTTCGTGATGAGCGGTGCCGCGATGAAGGATTCAGTGCCGGCGGCCGACGCAAGTTGCTGATTCAGAGGGTGGAGAAGCGCTCGGTCCGCTCGAAGGTCGTCAACCAGAATTGGTTCCCTCTGAAGCAGCACTCGCCATTCGAGGCTTTGGGGGTCCGTCAACGGAATTTCCATCGAATGCGCGAGAAGTGTGATGTCCTCCGGAACACCGAAGATCCTAATATCATGCAAGACTTGCCGGCCACGATCGAGAAAGCCAATCATCGCCCGCTCGTAGTGCAGATCGACCGAGACGGTCTTCAACACACGCTGAATGAGTGTCTCGCGATCGAATGTAGAACTGAAGATCAGTCCGGCATTGTGCAGGGTCGTGAGCTGACTGATTGTCCGTCTCAGTTGGACTGTGGATTGTTCTTGCCCCAGGGAAGTCTCGCGTAGCTCCTCATGCCTGGACTCCGCAGCTCGCCGTTGTTCATCAATCAGCAACTGGCGACCACGGACCTCGCTTCTGAGCCTCCACCAGTCGGATGCGAGCCAGAGCGTGATCGATGGCAACAGAGAAAAGACGAGGGAAGGGCCCAGGCCGATTTCGGGATAGCCTGTACGGAGTAACACAAATACCACCCCAGCCAACAGGGCCGCGGCCACGTGCCATATGAGGCGATGCGGGGCTGTGGGTTCCCAGGCGAACTCCCACTCGCAATAGTCGGCGCCGTCCGCCATGCATGACAGGTCTTTGATTGATGCGGCGCGCTGATTGTGGACCCGTTCAGGGACCGCGGATAAGCCGGCCTTTGCGGACTGGCAGATCAATTCTGCACAGGCCAACCTGTACGGGCCAAACTGGCGAGCTACCCGCTCGGTGAACTGCATCCGGAGAACGGCCGTAGATTCCTTGACAGAAATGACCTCAAAATGGCATGAGCCCTTCGCAAATTTTTCGCCGAAATGCGGGAACATCTTATAGATCTGAGGAAGCGACAAGGGACGGGCCAGCGTTTGGATGATCGGGGATATAAATTTCTCCTTGCCGGCATTGAATGGGAAGAGCGGATCGTGTGACAGAATCTTGCAGAATTCACCCAGGAAGCACACGAACTCATAAGAGTAGCTGTTCCACGGATTTTTCAGAAATCTTGGACTCACGTGATAGGCAGGGTCGCGAAGGCGGGCATTCAGGATTCTGGCGAGTTCTTCGACTGCCAGATCGCCAGCTTGTGGACCCTGTGCTCGAGCCACCGATTCTTCCAGATAGTCCACATTCGCCTTGACCGTGACCCCACTCACATCGTGGATGTCCTCGCCGGAGCGGTCCACGCCGAAGGGGCGATGTTCCATGTAACGCCTCTCGAGGATGCGATGATCCTTGGACAGTAACTCACTCATACTTGTACAAGCCGTGACAAGCCACGAAGGTGGACCTCAACGATGGAACACAGAGTCGTGTAACCACTGCTCAGAGCTCTTGGCTTATCTCCGAGCTCGGGGGCGCGCAGACCGATCGCCGTCTCCAAGTGGCCAGATGGCAGGTCGTGAGTTCGGACGCTGAGACATCTCAAGAGATCACCGCGATGATAAGAGCTGTTGGGTTTTGACGACGATGGGCTGGAATCAGCCCAGGGGGGACTCAGAGAAAGTGTTAGTGGTGGAGATGCTTGAGGGCAGCCGCGCACAAGATAATAAACACGCCCATCCAGAGCGCTGCTCTCTGGAAGGGGATCGGCTCCCGGATCTGCTCCTCCTTTTCCTCAGGGCTCTCTTCGCCGGTGGGTTCGATCTTGAAGAGGACTGTGTACAAAAAGATCGTCATGACTCCCAGCACCAACGTCAGCTTGATAAAGAAGATGGTCAGGTATTTAGCGCTTTGGGTAATTCCTGTTCCGGTTTGGGAAATCATGAGCTGGCTGACGTAGTGGAGGTTGATGCCCCCGGTAAACAGAATGATGACCAGCAGGATGCCGACGACCTTCTTGTATTGGGCGTAAAACGCGTCGGTGATCGGTTTGACAAACTCTTTGGGAACAGCCGTGCGTAGACCGGGTGTCACAGCCATGACCAAGAAGGCCAACCCACCGATCCAGATGATGGCGGATAGGAGGTGGAACCAATGATTGATGATGGGAATGATCTGATTGATGTCGGTCAGGAATGATGTCAGGCCGGTCACGAAAGATCCTGTTGAGGGTCAGTCACTGAAGTCTGCAAACAATGAGCCGCCAGGCCTCTACGCTGCCACCGTGTCAGCTCAAAACTTGAACACCGGTGCGTCGTTGCCGAATCGCTTCTTCCGTAGTTCTTCCATGAGTTCGACGGTGATGACCGGGACCCCTTGCTCTCGGGCGTGGCGCTCAACGCCCTTCTTGACCATGGCACGGAGAAAGTAGGGAATTCGGTTCAGGCGAACCTGCGCTGGCTCATCCCAGATAGCGGTGCACTCTTCGGGTGTATTGAAGGCCACGCGGACTTTCTCCCCCCCCTTCGGCGTATAGAGACACCATTGGTCTTCATCCAACCAATCACCGTGGTCCACGTAGGGCCGTGCGCGACAGCCACCGCAAATCTCGCTATATTCACAATCTCCGCATTTTCCCTTGAGGTGGGGATAACGGAACGAATCGAAAATCTCCGACTTTTCCCACAGATCGACGAAGCTCTTTTCCCGGATATTTCCAGCCGACAGCGGCATATAAGGACAGGGCGTCAATTCTCCGTTTGGGGTGACCCGAGCATAGTTGGTGCCTGCCAGACATCCGCCGCCCATGTACCCCTGCGCCTTGGTAATCGGGGAGTTGGGATCCTTCTCGTACGCCAAGCGCTTGAAGTGGGGAGCGCACCGAGCACGAACCAACATATCCTGATACCTATCCTGGCTCGTGACCAGGAAACCGAGCACTTCTTCGTATTGAGCCGGAGTAATGTCGGTGAGTTCCTCGCCACGACCCGTGCAGACCATGAAGAAGACGTTCAGGACCTTAGCTCCCAACTGGTGCGCCCAATCGATCACGTCGGGGAGCTCTTGATAGTTCATAGGCTGCGCACTGAAATGGACTTGGAACTGGAGCCCGTTCCGCTTACAGGCTTCGATCCCTGACACCGCGCCTTTCCACGCACCTGGGAGACCACGGAAGGTATCGTGCTTGTCGGGGTCAAGCGAATCAATGCTGATTCCGACTCCCATGACGCCGATCTCAACGAGCGCCTTGGCTTTCCGATCATCAATCAACATGCCATTCGTACCGAACACGACCATAAACCCGAGCTCCACGGCGTGCCTGGCGACGTCAAGGATATCGGGTCGGACAAGCGGTTCGCCGCCAGTGATAACCAGTAGGCAGCCCCGATTCACCTCAGCAATTTGATCGATGAGACGGAAGCACTCCGCTGTGGTCAACTCGTCAGAGCCGCCACTCGCTTTGGTGGTCGCATCGAGGTAGCAATGGGCACATTTCAGGTTGCAGCGCTTGGTGAGATTGAGGGCGACGAGAAAGGGCTTGAAGTCATCGACCGTACGACCATCATGAGGCGCGGAGGTCATCCCAGGTACGGTGACAAACCGTTTCACTTGATTTTCGAGAAAGTTCAGGACCGGGAGGGATTTACCCATTGGCAGAAGACCCTGGCTGGGTGCCCGCCCCCGTGAGGCGCGCAATAATGTCCTTGAGGTTGCCGGTCTTCATGGCTTCCTCCATGGTGCCCTTGGCTTGCTCGATTCCCTGGTTGGCGACCTCTAGGCTAATGATCACGGCGCCGAGTTTTTCGGCATGCTTGTGAATCAGGGCACGAGTGCAGTCGCGCATAAAGCCGACGGGAACGCGATCCAGTCGCTGTTGGGCCTCCGGAGTCCATGTGTAGGGTGATGTCGGGGGAACCTGAGTTGATCCATTGCCAGCATCGGCTTCTGATGCTGAGGCCTGGGTCTCAGGGGCTGCAGGTGGAGGGGCCGTGCCAGTCCCCTTGTTGGCGAAAATGGGTGTGTACTCTTCAGCTGCGGCTTCTCGAATAATGGGGGCAGCATACTCCAAGGTAATGGTCGTCATGCCGAGTTTCCGCGCCGTCTTCTCGATCTTGGCTTTGGCCCGTCGTCGTTGGAACCCGGCAGGGACCGCCCGGATAGCTTCCTTCGCCTCCCTGGTCCACTGCATGGGGACGTCATCGTAGGCCAGTTCTGTTTCTAGCGCTCCCTCCGCATTGGCGGCCGCCTGGAAAACCGAGCGGTCTACCTGCTTGAACCGATCTCCCTCAGCTCCGCAGACCGGACATTTCACCGGGACATCACCCTTGCCGATATACCCGCAACCGTCGCAGACGAAGTAGTTTTGGTTCATCCGGTCGAGATAGGCTTGCGTGCCAGGGCTCACCGCCGGCGCGTCTGCGGCGGGTTTGTCTTGGACGATGTCGGTCATCATCCCACTGAGGGTCGAACCCATTAGATCGCGTGCGACCGCGTCATCGGCTTGCATCTTGTTCCGATCAACCCCGGCCGCATCAAGGTCGCCGCCCAGCGCCTTCATGGCCTCCATGGCGCCTTTCGGGAGAATGTGGCCGACTGCCGCATCGACCACTGTGTTGCTGATGATCGTATGCCCCTTCTCAATCGCATAACGATGGATAGCGGTTTTCGCGACCCCGCGAGCGAAGATGGGAATCTTTTCCATCCGTCGGAGCGCTTCTTCGGTCCAGGCAATCGTGTACTCGGCTTGCGTATCAATCGGTGGGACATGCTTCCGGTTCGAAATCATGATGTGGCACGGCGCGGCACGCAGCAGATTTTCCGCGTTGCTGCCGATATCCATATCGTCGTCGCTGTGCACGCCGATCCGTCCGACGATGAGCAACCACGGCTTCTCCTTCCGGACGTACTGAATGACTTTCTCAAAGGGCTTCCCGTCGAGAAGGGTCGTCTTGAGGTCCGAGTTCTCGGCCTGTGCCAGTTCTCGCGAGATATCCAAGTGCGACTGATAGATCTTGGCCAGTCCGCTGTCGATGATCTCCTCGTGCAGCTTCTCCTGTTCCTTGAAGCGAAACACCTTGCCGGCTTCCTCGTTCAAGACGTTGGAGATGCTGTGGAAGGCGGCGTAATGGAAGTAGGGATCAAACGCCGAGACTGCTTCGACCTGTTTGTTCAGTGCTTTGCCAAGCGCAATGCCTGTCATCAGGCCGCCGAATGAGTAGGGGCTGCCATCCACCGCCACCACGATCTTGCCTCCATTCATGGGTTCGGTGTGCTTGATGATGAGCATGTCGGAGGAACGGACACGACGGATGACGCGCTCGGTGTTGCTCCCGATCACGCTGTCTTTGACCGCACCCACACCCAGGGCCCCCATGATCACCAGATCGTAGGCGTTGGTCTGGATGTCCTCGGCCAGCACTTTCCAGTTCCGGCCTTCGAGGGAACGGCGCTCAAGCGGGAGGTTGGCTTCGGTGCATCTCTTGTCGACGTAATCGAGGTAGGAATCCGTAATGATCTGCAAGCCTCGGGTGATGAGCGAATCATGAATCTGGCGCTGCCGGTCCAACTCCTTTTCATCATGGTATTCTTCCGGCAAGCCGGCTTCCATCTGCTTGAACCGCTTGTCGTGCATCTTGGCCGCATAGACGTGACTGCCCACGATCTTCGAGCCAAAGGTCTTCGCCAAGCTCACCCCTAGGTCGACGGCCATATTTGAATAGTCCGAGTTGTCGACCGGGATGTAAATCGTCCTGTACATCAGACGCCTCCTTCAAAGTTCCACCGGCGACTGCACGTGAGTCGGTGAAACGGGCGCAATCCTATGAAAATCTGAGCAAATCTTGTGGCAAGTCGGGGCCAAAAAGACCAGGCATGATAGCACCGGCCCAAAGTCGAATGCAAGCAACATGTGGGGGGAAGCGGCCTCTGTCGGGGTCACTATCAGGCTGTCGCGAGACGCGGAAATCGTCTCTTACGAGACCCTCGATTGTTGTCGAGAGCGGAGGATTTGTTCCAAGGTGAGCAGGGCCTCTCGGCCGGAATTGTTCTCGATGCCCTTGATCAGATTCACATCCGCGTAGGTGGGGGTCCCACGATCCGTGGAGACCGTACCGGACCAGGACCGTGGGTCCTGGCTCCCGTGCTTCTTGTGCCAGGCGGCAAGGCACGCCTTGGCGATAATCTTGTTGAGTGGTGCGGGGTTATAGAGAAGCTTTCTGATACTTGTCGGGGTGAGCATCAGCGGGTTGTACCCGGCGGAAAGGTAGCCTTCCTCGAGTAACCGGTGTTCCAAATCAGTGTTCGGCTGGATTCCCAGGAAAAACATCAGGGGGTAGACTCGGTCTTCCCCCAAAATTGACGCCACCTGCCTGTAGGATTCCACACTCTGGAGGAGCGTCTCCTCTGTTTCCTTCGGAGAGTTGAGCGAGTAGTTGAGGATCACCTTCCCACGAAACCCCGCCTCAGCCAGGTAGCGGCAGCCATCGTAGAGGCGCTCGAGCTTGAAGCCCATATGGAGATTGTTGAGGACTTCTTGTGAGCCAGAGGTGATCGCCACCTCCAGGTCCCCCACGCCCGACCGGACCATCAACCCGGCCAATTCCGGGGTAATCAAGGAGGTTCGGATATAGCCCGACCATTCGATTTCCAGGCCTTCCCGAATGATTCGTTCCAGGATCTCGGTGCACTGCGGGTAGGATTCTTTGCCGGTGATGAACTGGGCATCCGTAAACCAGAACCGCCGGGCGCCCCAGTGATGGTAGTGCTGGGAGATGTCTTTGACGACCATGTCTGGGGGACGGTACCGGACTCGCTTGCCCTCGATATAGGGGTAGAGGCAGAACGCACAGTCATACGGGCAGCCCCGTTTGCTTTGTACCCCGATGCATTCGCCGACGTACTCCCTGTGCTGGGGAAAGATGGATGTCAAGTAGGGAAGGTCCGCCGCGGGTGCGTCGAGCAGCGCGGGGGTATGCTTCTCCCCCTTGAGGGTCCGCGTGCCTTGGCGAATGATGCATCGCTCATCATCCAAAGGTTTGCCCTCAAGCATTTTCAGGATGGCGTCTTCCCCTTCGCCAAGAATCCCGATGGTCCCCGCTGGGAGCTTCTCGATCAATTGATCGGCAAAGGCGGTAAACGCGCCGCCGCCAATCATGACTTGAGCGTTCGGGAATTCTTTTCGGATCAACCACGGATAGGACAGATTTGCCCGGATATCGCTATAGTACCGGTAGAGCTGCCTGAGTCCCTGAATGGATGCGGCCACCCGCTTGAGGGGATTACTCGCATAGTAAAAATTGAACGCGTGCTCGAGCGAGGCGTCGCCTTCATGGGGAGAGAAGATCTGGATATCCCGCCATGAGAAGCACACCAGGTCGGGCGCGAAGGCAGACGCCGCGTCCCGAAGCATCCGAGACCGTTGACCTGGTGGATAGAGCGACAGATCCAAGATGTGTTGCCGAACGTCAGGCCGGCGACGGTGGATGAAATCAGCCAACGAGGCGGCCCCGATCGGGTACACCTTCTTGCACGG
>JBHICF010000085.1:0-8279 GCA_046759485.1 Nitrospiraceae bacterium | reverse complement strand
GAGCCAAGATGGCCTGCATCTCCAGATCGTCTGTCAGGATGAGTCCGTCAAACTGCAGCTGATGTCTGAGCAGATCTGTGAGGATTCCGTGCGAGAGGGTACCGGGAGCATGGTCGTCCAAGGCCGGGTAGACCACATGCGCGGTCATAATGGACGCAACACCGACTGTGATCGCTTTGCGGAACGGCTGCAGCTCTCTCTCTTGCAAGGTTGCTGCGGAGGCGCTGACCACCGGGAGTTCCTTGTGAGAGTCGGCCGCCGTGTCACCGTGGCCAGGAAAGTGTTTGCCGCAGGCGATGACGTGATGGTCCTGAAGGCCTTTGATTGTCGCAGCGCCCAACTCTGACACTTCGGCAGGGCTGGCACCAAACGCGCGGTTGCCGATGATTGGATTAGAAGGGTTCGTGTTGATGTCCAAGACTGGGGCAAGGTTCATGTTGATACCCACGGCGCGGAGCTCCGTGGCCGTTGCCCTCGCAGCAGCATAGGCGAGGTCAGGCGACTGACAGATTCCGAAGAGCTCACATGGGGGGAAAATGGTGAAACCGGCTGGGAGCCGTGACACCCGTCCGCCTTCCTGGTCGATTGAGATGAACAGGGGTGAATCCGTGGCCAGCTGGTGCAGCTCGTTCGTAAGACGCGCAATCTGCGAGGGAGTTTCAAGATTCCGGGCGAAGAGGATGATGCCACCAGGCCGATACTGCTTCAGGAATGTTGCCAACTCTTTCGAGACCGAGGTCTCCTGGATTCCTACCATGAAGAGCTGGCCAACCTGATCGCGTGTGGTCATCGCGCGTGTGCTTTCGCGCCCCTGGTGTTGCCTGCAGCGTGGTCGATGAGATATTGAATGAGCAAACGCGTCCCGATTCCAGTCGGACCTTTCGAGATGTAGGCCCGCTCACGCTCGCTCCAATCGGTACTCGCGATGTCCAGATGAACCCACGGATACTCCGCGACGAATTTGCTCAGGAACACAGCCGCCGTAATCATGCCGCCACCTCGGCCACCAATGTTGCGCATGTCAGCGACATCGCTTTTGAGCTGTTCGAAGTACTCATCCCAGAGCGGCATCTCCCAGACACGTTCCCCTGACTTGAGACCTGCCTGTTTGATCTGGTTTTTTAGCGAGTCATTGTTGCCCAGCATGCCGATGGCGAATTGGCCAAGGGCGACGACACAGGCCCCGGTGAGCGTCGCGATATCGATGATGGCCGCGGGCTTGTAGCGGGTGGCGTAGGCCAGACCATCTGCCAGAATGAGTCTCCCCTCCGCATCGGTGTTCTGAACCTCAACTGTTCTTCCCGACAGCGTCGTCAAAATGTCACCAGGTTTGATGGCCCGACCACCGGGCATGTTCTCAGTCGCGGGTAGAATGCCGATCAGGTGCAAGGGCAAGCGAAGTCGCGCGGCTGCTCGGACGGTCGCCAGGACTTCAGCCCCACCAGTCATATCCGCTTTCATCTGCTCCATGTTCTCGGCCGGCTTGAGAGAGATGCCGCCCGTATCGAACGTGATCGTTTTTCCGACCAGGACCACCGGCTGACCCTTCTTGGCGTTCCGCTGTGCGCGACTGTTTCCTTGGTATTCGAGCACGATAAACCTGGGCGGCTCGTGGCTCCCCCGCGCGACACCGAGCAGTGCACCCATCCCCAGTTGCTCCAGCTTCCGCTGCTCGAGAACCGTCAGACGCACGCCGCGCTCTTTGGAGACTTGCTTCGCCTCCTGGACCAAGCGAGCGGGCGTCATGACATTTGAAGGGTGATTGCAGAGATCGCGCACGAATACCGTCGCCTCTCCGCTCGCCACACCGCGCCTCATCCCTTCCTTCACTTGCTCTACGCCGTCAGTCTTCGAGGATACAATCGTCATTCGTGTGACGTCTTTGGGTTGACTGGACCGATCACTCTGATACACAGAGAAGTGGTAATTGCCAAGGATCGCTCCCTCGACCATCGCCTGGGTCAGCTCAGCGAGCGAGTTGCGAGTCAACCCACGGCCCTGCACGGCAGTCGTGAACGACTGCGCTCCTGCCTGGCGGATACGCTTCACGGCTGTTCCCAAAGCCTGCCGGACAGAATCGCTGCCTCCGTCCTGTTTCTTTCCAAGGCCAATCAACAGCACGCGTTTCGCCGGGATCTTGCCCTGTGTGTGCAGCAACACGGTTTGATTCAGTTTGCCCTCGAACTCACCACTCTTCATGAGCTCGCGCAGCAGGCCCTTCAGGGCACGGTCCACCGAGGCTACATCCTCCGTGAGCGGCGCGCCTCCTTCATGATGGGTGAGCACCAACACCTCAGCCGGTTCGGCTTCGATCCGGGCCCGCTTCAGGCTGACATCCATGACCTTCATTCCGGTACGCTCCTCTCGCTAAACTCCGCGCATGTCGGGGTCCCAAATATATTTGTGCAGCTGAAGTTGAACGCGGACGGGCAAGCGATCGGCGAGGACCCACTCCGCGAGCTTACGGGGCTCCAGCTCCCCGAACACCGATCCGAACAATACGGTGTTCCGCTGTGAAAGACCGTATTGCTTGAGAATCGAGCTCGCCCAATCATAGTCAGCTCGATCTTTGATGACAAACTTCAGCTCGTCTTTCTCGCTGATCCGATTTAAGTTGTCCCAGAGCATGCGATCCACCATGCCGCTCCCGGGACACTTCACATCCATAATAATACGCGCCCGCCGGTCGACTGGTGAAATATCAATGGCGCCGCTGGTCTCAACGAGGACGGTGTAGCCCTCCGTGCAAAGTTGCTCGATGAGAGTCAGCGCCATGGGCTGATGGAGTGGTTCACCACCGGTCACCTCGACGAGATTGCATCCGTAGGCCTTCACGCGGGCACGGATCTCGTCGAGCGTCATCAGAGTGCCGCCGGAGAAGGTATACTCGCTATCGCACCACGTGCACCGGAGTGGACAGCCAGTCAGGCGGACAAAGACACACGGTTGCCCGGCATAGCTGGACTCACCCTGGATGCTATGGAAGATCTCGGTGACTTGTATGGTGCCTGATTGACTCATAGCGACTGGGGCGGTCTCGTAGTGATCGGGCGAGCCCCAACAAGGGACTCAGCCGCTGGATCACTGGTCAGCTGGCTACGCAATTGAACCACGCTCATGTCCACCTCACAACAGGCCACCCCTGGCGCTGAGCGATCCGCGCCATCCCCCTGATCGGATTGACAACCTGCGGGTGTCCGACAAGCCGGAGGGTCTCCACGTCACCTGGACTGTCCCCATACGCATAACACGCTCTCAGATCAAGCCCATGCGCTTTCGCGAAGGCTTCAAGCAAAACCCGCTTCCCTTCACCATAAGGCAGGGGAGGTAAGACGCGTCCGGTATACCCGTCGCTGGTACGTTCCGGCCTGGCTGCGAGAACGGCCTCCACGCCGAGATGGCGCGCGAGGGGTGTAATGAGGAAATCCAGCGACGCGGTAATCAGCACGAGACGATGGCCATCACGCCGATGTGCGTCCAGCTTGGCCAATCCCACTTGCGAGAGACGCGGACACACTTCTGCCTGGACGAATGCTTCGGCAACCGGTTCAATCGTCGCTGGCTGCTTCCCTTCCAGGTAGCGTTTTCGTGCCCGTAAGGGATGGAACGACATCGGCGGGATATGTCTCAGCAAGTGCCACACGCTCCGCGCGGCCTCGCTCCATCCGACTAAGCCGTGCTTCCAAAGAAAACGGAAAAAGTGAACCTCGATCGCGGTCCCAGGAATCAGGGTGTTGTCGACATCGAAGAAAGCACCTACCGCACTGGGGTCGCTGGGGGCTGGCTTGGATGTCTCAACGGGGTGCTCCATCAACCCTCAGGAGGGGTGCGAGACGAGGATTCAGCCGATCAAAATCGGTTCGTGGAATCAGTTTTCCGCCATGCGTTGCGAAGGGATTCTACCGGACAGACCGTTGATTGACAAGCGTTTTGGGGCACTTCTATAATGCCGCCGGCGCCGAAGTGGTGGAACTGGTAGACACGCACGTTTGAGGGGCGTGTGGGGAAACCCATGCGGGTTCGAGTCCCGCCTTCGGCACCACGCTCCTCCGCCTGCCTGATTTCCCGAGCACTTCCACGGCCCCATGTGATTCAGCTCATGCGGAGTCAATCGGTCTTTGACGCGCCGGGAGTGCCCTTGGCTGGATAATCCAACGTGCCGGCCAGCTCCGCGATGGCGTCCGAGGGGAAGTTCGGGAGATAGAGGCGGTTCTGTTCCCTCCATTGCTTCACCCGCTCCTCTGCTTCTCGGGCTCGCGCCTGATCCACGCCCGCTCCACTTTCTGTCTGGGTCCGCCACGCCGGCACCGCGAGGCCAGAGCCTGCTCGCGTGATGATGTCCATCGTCCGCAGATGGAGATCTTCGGCAATCTCGAGGAATTCCCCAAAGTCAGTCGCGTCCACGTAGGCGAAGAAGTCCAGATCCAGCGAGTAGGTGCCGAACTCCGTGAAGCGGATGCGAGCCGGATCCTGAAGTACCTTCGGGTGGGCGTAGAGCATTTTCCGGACCTCCACGAGGATATAGCGCAGCTGATCCGGGGTTGTCTCATACCGCAGTCGAATGCGGGGATGGTACCAGATCTTTCGCCGTTTAGAGTAATTTTCGAGGTGCAACTTGGAGAACTCGGCATTCGGGATGCTGACCAGCGTGTCGTCCAGCGTCCGGAGGCGGGCCGAGCGCATCCCGATCTCTTCCACGGTCCCGACAATGTCTCCGACGCGGCAGAAATCACCCATGCGGACGGGACGATCGGCATACAGCGTGAGGCCGGCAATGAAATTCTCAATCGTCGGCTGCGCCGCTAGCGCCAGCGCCAGACCGCCGACGCCAAGGCCGGCGAGCAGGGGAACCACCGGCAGACCAAGCCGCTGCGCTCCCACGATCAGCACGGCGGCCGCCACGCCAAAGGCGACGAGCCTTGCTGACAATCGTATTAAGGCGGCATCGAGGCTCCTGGTCCGAATCCGGGGAGACGCCACGATGCCTTCCGCAATCAAGATGCCCCCCTTCATGATCGCCCACGCAGCAGCCAGGAAGAATATGACGCCCCCCGCAAACACCGTCACGTCGTAGGCGTCGCCTGTGATCCCGATCTCGTCCGCCGCCATCACTATTACGATCGAGGCTCCTATGAGGGTGACGGGGAGCAACAAACGGTAGTAAGCCGCACGAAAGGATTCCTCCTGAGTTCGCTTCCGCGCAAATGAACGGACGAGGAGGATCACCGTGAGCGCCAGCAGCACGACCATCCCCAGCGCGAGCCACTCCCAGACGGCATTGTCCCAAACCAGCAGCTTCGCCCAGGCCGGCAAGCGTTTGACTAATTTCCACGGGACGGTCTCGATGTCCGGAATGGTCTGATACAGCTCGTAGACGCCCTTCCACGCGCCGGCCTTGTAGGGCAGATGCTTCACCCGGTCATAAAATTCCTCCGCGCGTTCAACAGTCATAGAGGTAAAGAGATACTGACCAGCCTGCGGCCCGTCACTGACCTGGGCAATGGTAATGCTCGTCTCAGGGATCCGCCACCGGGTCAGTTCCTCGGCTTCCATCATGTCCACATCCGGTATGGACTCAGCGGGAGGGATCTGAATGCGGTCAAGGATCTCCTTGAGCAGGACGATGGTTTCCACCATCGTCTCCTCAGCGACCGCGTCTGGAACCTCGCTCAGGTCCAAGTACCGGCCGGCGCGTCGGAACGCTCGTTGGAGGGGGCCCAGTTCGGCCATGGCTGCTTCGGAGGGGTATAATCCCGGCTCCTTGTCGTAGGTCGCCTGGAAGGCGTAGAAGCTCAGGCGCGCCCGATCCACCTCTTCGAGGAAGCCCTGCATCACGCCCCGCGGACTCGATGTGTCTGGCGGCTCGAGCGGGTGACGCTCCAAGGTCACCGCTAAGGCGGGTCCGGTGATGACCAGGCACATCACCGAGGCGAGCAGTGCTCTGATCACAGTGCGGGTCCGTGGGTTCGGCCGCTGGTCTGGCCCGGTTTGTGTTGGCGTGTTATCGAGATCGCTCCACATGTCTCACCTCCAGAATGAGTCTCTTGCTGTATAGGCGAGTTTCCTGCATCAAGAGTATGCCCCCTCACAAGCTACTGCCCCTCAGCATCTGTCCCGCCGAACGCACGGCAGTGAAGCCCCATGAGTTTAGAATGTGTGACGTAGAACTGCCGTACCGGGATGCCAGCGACCAGCCTTATCGCACCACAGCTCCCGGGGGGTTTTTCACCCACGGATATCCATCCTTCGCCAACCTGTAACCAACATCGAACAGCTTGCGCATATACTCCCTGTCGAAGGGTTCATTGGGCTTCTCTTGGAACGTATCCGGGATGTAGGCCAGGCGATACGCGACACCGTCGCGTTTGGTGGCCAGGTAGACGCGGTACATATCTCCGATGCCTTGCGTCCTGATGAGCGATCCAATGGTCCGGCCTGCGATCGGGGCTAAGCGAGCCTCAGTTGTCTTCCAGTCCGCAGAGAGACGCGCATTCCGGATCAGGTAGGCACTGGGCGTGCCTTTCACGTTGAGCTTCTCTTTGACGCGCTGCCAGTCAACCCCAATCGGGTACAGGAAGACCTGAGAGGCCCCGCCGCCGTCCACGTGCATCTCATCGTAGCGCTGGCCGTCGGCTTCGACCTCGATCAACACCGGCGGGAACGCGACGGGGATGGAAGCCGAGGCCAGCAGGATCTGATGGATCAACTCCAGCGCATGCGGGTGCCCGCTGGCCGCAATCCGGGTGATATTCCAAATGACCGGCCGGCCGGCATCAAGATTCGTCGTCCCGACGTTCAGCTGCCGCCCCTTGCGAAACTCGACGGCGAGGGCATCCATGACCTCAGGGGTAATGTATTTCTTGATCAGTTCCTGTAACGGCTCGGTACTCGCCAGGGCATCCGAGGTCAGGCCTGTCAACAGACGTCGCTGCGTCAGGACGTCTTTCGTCGTGATTCCTGTGTAGATCTCCTTGAGCTGCGGATCATACTCTGGCCCCAGAAAGGCGAATGGTCCCACGAGGGCACCCGTGCTGACGCCCGTGACCATCGTGAACTCCGGGCGCGTGCCCGCGTCGGTCCAGCCCAGCAGCAGCCCGACGCTATAGGCGCCGTTCTGGCCACCCCCGGAGATTGCCAGGTACGTGTGCTCCTTCCCCATGATTCCGGGGTACCGCGCCTCCAGCTCAGCTTGCGACATGGCAAACCACGCATCGGCATAAGGAGGGGCCTCGTCTCCCCAGGTTTTGGCCATCGGGATACCTGGAATCATCGCGGTCTCGCTGAGTTCCTGAGGCACCGGTGTTCGTGTCGGCACGGTGCCGCACCCCACGATGAAGGCGCCGTACACGACCGCCAACAGCACGAGCCATCCGCGCGTCCACGGAGGTGAGATAGAGGAAGATTGCATGCTGCACCTGGACAGACCTCGCCGGTTCGCCCGATCGGACATACCGCGTCGGTCACTCGTTCTTCCTCTCTGCAGAGATCGTTGCGCGTCCATATAATAGTTGTCCTCCTCTCCGTACTCAGTGGCATCACCGTTCAAGCGACAGCTCCGCATCAGTATTATCCTAAGGGGACCAGAAGAGCATCTTACTCTGCCCCCACACCCAACGGTGCCTCCAGACGGACAAATTCGAGTAGACGCCGCTCGATATAGGGATAGAAAGGGTTCCAGCGGAGCCGCAGCATGTCCGCGGCCGGTACCTGCAGCACGCCGCGCTCGCCGCGCAGTGCTATGTTCCCGAGGTGGATCGCGCCGTTCTTGCGTGATTTCGACCGGCCGTAGAGCGGATCGGTCGCAGGAATCGGCATCGCGACGTGCGATAGCGAGTATAGCTCGTCGGGCCATGTCAGACCGACGGATCGCTCGCTCCTCTCGGGATCATCCGGCCGCTTCTGGCGGACGACAACATGACGGCTCTCCTCATTCTCGTTCGTCAGCAGGCTCACGGTGAAGGGCAAGCTCGTATCGTCCAGCATGGCCTCGAGATCTGCCGTGGGGTCCTCCGTCAGCACATACTCCACCTCGGTCATGCGGTTGATATCAAAGAGCACGAGCTCGTGCCCGCCGTCTGGCAGTCGCTTGAACAGTCGTTCGACGACCGCTTGTATCGAGACCGTGGCGTCAACGACGGATTGGAAGGCCAGGACCGGTGGAAATCGGTTCAACGCTCCGGTGGCCCCATGTGCCTCGAGCTGTGATTGAATCTCTCCGGTCAGACGATAGACCTGGTCGCCGGCGTTCACGGCGAAGGATCCATACTTGAAAGGATCGT
>JBHICF010000084.1:0-8298 GCA_046759485.1 Nitrospiraceae bacterium | reverse complement strand
CACCTGATCGGGATCCCGGCCGGTCTGGTCAGAATGCCGTTCGGAATGTACAGCCTGATGACCGTCCTCGGAGCAGCTCTTTGGTGCTGGGTGCTCGCGTGGTTCGGAGGGGCAGTACTTGGCGATCGGCCGGAGCTAGTCGAGAACCCAGCCCTGCTGTTGCAAGTCATGCAGGAGCGTTTCTTGTTGCTCGGAGGATTCGCGGTGGTTTTGTGTGCCTTGTACGTTCTCGTGATGCGCTTGACGGAGAAACCCGCCTCGTCGAACCCCTGAGAATTGGCTGCCTGTCGACGTGTAGACTCTGCCACAGATACCAAGACGCCACGCTCTCATAGGGATGCCAGATCCGGCCGATCGCGTGCAGCTTCTCTGTCGTCGGGAGTGCACGGAGTCGATACCGGCGCTGGACCGCTTTCCTAATCCCCAAGTCGTGTACTGGCAGAACATCTAGTCGGTTGAGCGAGAAGATGAGAAACATCTCCGCCGTCCACCGGCCGATGCCGGCTATGGAGACCAGAGCCCGGATGATGTCCTCGTTCGATCGACGCACCAATCGGTGTATCTGGATGCGTCCATCCTGAAATCCCGCCGCCAGTTCCTTGACATACCTGACCTTCTGACCGGAGAGCCCTGCGGCCTTCAGCCGCATGTGGGGGGTCGTTGTGACTGCGGAAGGGGTGGGCCGACGCTTTGGGTAGAGAGCCGCGAAGCGATCGAAGATCGTCGCGGCGGCCTTTGCCGAGAGTTGCTGGGCAATAATGGCATCGCAGAGCACAGGGAAGTAATGGCGGCGTGGCGTCAGACGGCAGGGACCCAGGTCGGCGATGAGATCGCGCATGACTGGATCGGCGTGAGCCAAGTGACGACTTGCGGCCGCGTGTCCGCGATCCGCTCCTCCATCGTAGACTTGCAGGAGTGCCATGCCCTAGGCTCCAGTTCACGGTTCGACCCTGGCATCGGGTGGTCTTCGATGTCTGATGTCCAGCGCATCCGGATTATGTGGACACGCTAATCCAGGCGGGAATGTGTTCCGTCACAGAACGGCGGCTTCCTCGTGTGCTTGCATCCGCAAAATGCTACGCGCTTCTTCTCCCGAAACTCCATCTCCATTGGCGCCAGATCGGTTCCCGTATGCGACCCGTCGCAGAATGGTTGCGTCTTGGAACGTCCGCACCGGCACCAGTAGACCGTTCCGGGGCCAACTTCGAGGACATAAGGAGCGCGCTGTGCAATCACGACCTGATCGGCCATGTAATCCTCCGAATGGAATGAAATCCTGGACACATTCTACACAATGATGTTCGGAACCTGCACCGAAAATCCACACGACAATCATCCGCAGCGGCGTGGCGGACCGTGGGCGCTCAACGGGGTCAGCCACACGTAATCCGAAATGCCCTCTTGCAACAAGTTGTGGACCTCCTCGGTGCGCGCGGGTTCGTACGCAAGCATGTAGACCGTGACCTGCCTGACTGAGCCAGCCTCTCGACGGAGCACTCGATTGGGTACCGGAAGGTTGTATTGGATATGTCCTCCACCTGTGTAGCTCACCACGGGACCGGCCCCGTGTGGGTCTCCCGCCCGGGTCCGACTCAGAGCGTCGGTGATGGTTTTGGCCATCCCTTCATCGCGAAAGAGCGAAGCCTCGTACATGCGCTGGTAAACATCGTCAGATCCGCCGGGGTGGCAGAGGCGGAGTTGGCTGGTGAGAATTTTGCGATAGCCCGGGTCGTCAAACAAAAGCTGGTTCGTCATACCCCATCGCTGCATTTCAGGATCGGCCAGCGCTTGCGTCAATCCCTGTCTGGCAACGCGGCGTACCAGTGGGCGAGGCGGATTCATCGCTAGGACTGGCAGATGATGTTCCCGGGCGAACAGGATCAGGGGCTCGTAATCATCGTACGAGCCCGGCCAGTTCTGCTCCCAATGAGACTCTTGAAGGAAGCGGTCCCGCGGCGTAGCAGGGTCTACCAGGTATTGGTCCAGGGCGACTTGGCCATCCCAACTGAACATTTCAAGTGTTAGAAAGGGCTGGCGATTTCGTTGTAGCAGTGCCTCGAGGACTTTCAGCGCGGCTTCGATGTGTGACCGGTTATGGTGCTCTTCTCCCAGGTAGATGACTTCTCCCGCGGCCAGTTGGCCCATCCACTCGTCGAACTCAACCGCGCGTCCGGTCTTCACATCGAGGATCTGCCACGCATGGAGGGGTTCGGAGGCCTGGGGAATCGGTGGCGATTCAGCCAGTGCGAGGACCATCCAACTCGAGAGCGCGACGGCCACCACCGGGATGACAGCACAAGCGGAACATCTAGGGAACATAGGCGCAACCATCCGTGAATCCAAAAATCACGAGCGATTCTTCCTACCATAACAGGTTACTGGCAGCAAGATCGTCGGCTTGACGCTCTCCTCAGCGAGGGGCTAAGGTGCATCCAGTTTGCATCAAGGTGCCGATCCGGAGGGTGCTCCTCGTGAGGGAACGTCAGGCCAGGCTTTCCGACCGCGAGTTTTTAGCGCAGTTAGAATCCGAATTGACTGCCCTGCCCGTCCATTCCAATCCCTTCTTCAAAACCTTCCAGCGAGGCGTCAGCCGGGAAGAGCTGAGTCGGTTTATCAGGCAGTGGTATGTGTTCGGGATCCAATTTCGCAAAATCCTGATCGGCCTGCTCTATAACCTCTCGGACAAAGATGAGGCCATCAGCCTAGAGCTCATGCGCGTCCTCCACTCCGAATACGGCCAAGGTATCGAGGAAGATGTCCATTCCACCCAAATGCTACAGCTTGCCGATCGTCTGAGCATCGACCGCGCCTCTCTGGCGCAACAACGGCTGTATCCCGAGGCGCAGGACTATATCGATACGGTGGGGGAAGTGTTTCTCCATGGCGATGTCCCGTCGGCTCTCGGCGCATCCTTCGGAATTGAGACCACAGCTGGGTTGACCTACCGCTATCTATACAGCGGGCTGTTAACCTTTCCTGAGCTCTCGCTCCAGGATATTCGCTTTTTTGAGACTCATCTCTTTGAGGAGATGCAGCACGGCGACTGGCTGCGCGCTGCGGTCGCCGGGTATGCCGGGTTAGATGAACAACGGAAGAAGATCCGGGCTAATGCGTTGCTGGCTATGGAGAAGTGGCATGGTCTGTGGCAAGGGATGGCCCGCGTGGCCCTGAACCCGTCTGAGATCCATGGGTCTTGACTCTCATCTGTTCGCCGACTTCAGAAGCCGCGTCAAGCAGACCAAGGGGAATAGCCAGGAGGCGTGGGAAGCCTCAGCCCGTTTGGTGACGCGCTCCAGCCTACACTCCACCCTGACACGTCTCGCTGAGGCCATCAAAGGATCAGGTCTTCCTCTTCCCTTGTGCCAGGCTCTGCTGCGGGGTATCGCAGATGGACAGGCCGATCGCATACAGGACTTACCCGCTCCTCTCCTGAAGGACCTCACAGGAATGGCACCCACAAAAGCTGTTCGCCTGTTGTGCCTCGAATTCGGCCTCATCACGAGCGAGAACCCGACCGCATCTAGCCCCTGGGCGGAGCCGGCTCGCGTGGAAGATCTGGTTCGAGCGCGCAGCAATCCATACGATCTCCTTCTCGAACCAGACTTGCCGTCCCTCCTGGATGTAGGTGCCGGAGATCTTTCCTTTGCATCGGAGGTGGTCGAGCGGTATCTGCCGCTGATGGTCCAGCAGGACAGAACCCTGACGCTTCACTGTATCGACAGGTTGAAACCCGGTTCAGGCTTAGGGGGGATGCTGCACGCGGATCAGGCGCGACTGGATCGGCTCCGGCATTCAGCCTCGCCTGCGCTGCGGTTCCGGTTTTGGGGGGACCTGGACATGTTTCAACTGCATGCGGTGAAAAAGGCGTTGCCAAAGTACACCGTTGTCACCTGTCACGCCCCGGCCACGCCGGCTTTCGCTTATGAGCCTACGCGTGTGGCTCCCTCGATTATCGAGGGGCACCTAAGGAGAACGAAGGGCGAATACCGGATCGTTCGGTCGGGCGGAGAGGAAGCACTCGAGGTCCGTGACGGAGGACGGACACTTCTGTTCCCGCCTTGGAAGTTCGAGGTGCGCGGCCCGCTTGCTCTTCTGGACCTTGTCTCGCAGCGTGGCACGCTCTGCGTACTCCAGGCTGTTGATACAGAGGTGTTCTGGGAACTCCTCGCTCAGTTGGTGGCGGACCCCAAGGTACGCCCACCAGACGTCGTATTCACTCCTGGAGTCGTCGCGGAACACTTCGGTTCTGTGTACCGCCGTTTGTCCGAGCTCTCGCACGGCGAACCGATAGATCTGGCGACGGTTGCTGAGCTCAGACAGGAGGTGCCCTCAGTCCTAGGGCAATCGGACAACGAGAAGCGTTCGTATCGGTTTCGGTACGTAGAAGTGCGTCGTGGAGCCCTCTTCGAAGGAGTGCCAGCCAGCCAGACGGCTCGCCTGTTCTCACAGATGAAGGAGGAAACACCGCCCTGGATGCTTGTTCTCGTGCCCGACAGGAGTGAAATTGTATAACAACTTGTAATAGTGGAGAAATTGACGTCGCCCTGCCCCTCTGATAAGCTTTTTTAATCGCCCTCCTGAATCGTCAGTCGATAGGCTCACCAGGCATGGAAATCACGCAGAAAATCGAGTCCTTACAGGCGAATATCGAACGCATCATCAGAGGTAAATCCTCTGTGATCGAAATGACGGTCGCGGCACTCCTCGCCCGCGGTCACCTGCTGATTGAGGATGTACCGGGAGTGGGCAAAACGACCTTGGCTCATAGCCTGGCCCGCTCGGTGGATTGTTCGTTCAGGCGGATCCAATTCACCAGTGACCTCTTACCCTCTGACATCCTTGGGGTCTCGATCTTCCACCAGCAAAGGCAGGCCTTTGAGTTCATGCCAGGCCCGATCTTCGCGAACATCGTATTAGCGGATGAGATTAATCGCACCACTCCGAAGACACAGAGCAGTCTCTTAGAGGCCATGAATGACGCCCAAGTGTCGGTGGATAACGTCACCTACCCGCTACCGGAGCCGTTCATGGTGATCGCCACCCAAAACCCGGTGGAGTACCACGGCACCTTCCCATTGCCCGAGTCTCAACTGGATCGCTTTTTGATGAGAATTCAAATCGGGTATCCTGACGCTTCTGAGGAAAAGAAAATTCTGGAGCGTCAGCGCCTCCTCCACCCTGCCCACGAACTCCAGCCAGTCCTCTCCGCTCAGGATGTCATCGACCTGCAGAAACGCGTGGAGCAGGTGCGGCTTGATGACAGCCTCATGGACTATCTCCTCGCCATCGTCGCTGCCACTCGCCAGAACGAATTGCTGGTCGTCGGCGTGAGCCCCAGGGGAGCCATGGCCCTCCACAAAGCGGCCAAGGCGCTCGCCATGGTTCGCAACCGCGATTATTGCCTTCCCGATGATGTGAAAGATCTCGCGGTAGCAGTTCTCTCACATCGAGTCACACTCGCGAGTGGGGCAGGATCCCGAGGTCAGTTTGACGAGGCGGAGCGTATCATCGAGGAGATTGTCGAGTCCCTTCAGGTCCCAATCTAAGAGAAAGCGCCCGGGACATGGCAGCAAGTTTTAGAGGCATGTTCCTCCTCATCGGTGACTGATCTGAACCGAAAGGCCGCCTATGCGTCTTGAATGGCTTCGCAGCGTCCTGCGGAGGTTCTACCGCTACCGTTCCATTCGCAATACGCCTGAGGGAACACGGTACGTCTTGCTCACACTCGCCGTCGGCATCGCGGCTATCAACACCGGCAACAATCTGCTCTATCTTCTCCTGGCCATGATGCTCAGTCTCATCATCATGTCGGGGCTCCTGTCGGAACAATGCCTGAAGCAACTCGATGTCCGACGACGCATGCCGGAGCATATCTTCGCGAACCGGCCAGCAACGGCTTCCTTATCAGTGACAAACTGTAAGCGTCGACTGCCGACGTTCTCTCTGCGGGTGGTGGACATGATCGAAGAAACAGAAGTGGACCGCGGCATGTACTTATTTCACCTCCCGCCGCGCGCAACGGTCGTTCACACCTATCCCACGCTGATCCCACGACGGGGGCTCTACCGCATTGAGCAAGTGAAACTCTTCACTCGCTTCCCGTTTGGCCTGTTCATTAAGGCGGCCACAATTCCACTCCTCTCCGAGGTTATCGTGTATCCCGACATCAAGCCGTTACCCACTGCACTCTTACAAGACCTTTCAGCGCTCGGCCAAGATCTGGCGGTACCGAGGCGAGGATCCGGAGTCGCCTTGTACAACCTAAGAAACTACCGTGCCGGCGATGATTCACGGACGATTCACTGGAAGACCTCGGCGCGGCTGTCGCGCCTGATGGTGCGCGAGCATGAGGCTGAGGACCAGCGTCGCGTCACGTTGGTCCTGCCGACGTGTGGCTCCTATATGGGGGACCCCGCGTTCGAGCGAGCCGTGGAGCTGATCGCATCGCTCGCCTCGTTTTACTATCAACAGGGCTACGCGATCAGAGCAATGGTCGGAGACGTTGAAGTGCCCTATGGGCAAGGGGTGGCCCACTACTATCAGCTTTTGCGCGTGCTGGGGCTGTGCCAACCGGTGGAAGGCTCAGGTTCCAAGGACCCATCGCAGAGCCTCCTGAAGCTACGAGGTCCCTCAGAATCCGGAGGGCTTGCTCTCGTGGTGCTAGCCCGTCCGGAATCGAATGTAGGCGGTGCGTATCGCGACGCAGACCGAATTCTACACGCAACGGATTATCTGTAAATCAGGTATGAGCCTCGATCGATCATTCCGGCTGAGCTCGATCCTAATGGCGGTGTCCGGATTTGGCGGCCTTGCGCTGACCGGAAGCCTGCCGCTCGCGTTGGTGGTCGTGGGAACCACCGCCCTGGCGCTGAGTTTACTTCGCCTCCGTACGTCCGACACGGACCGGGCTATGTTCACGCTGTCGCAAGAAGCCTGGAATGTGCTTCTGGTCGTGGTCTTTTTTGTTTTTGTCATTGACCTCCTCTGGATTTCCAGAGACCTCCTGCACGCCCTGGTCCATTTCCTCGTGCTGTTGATGGTCATTAAACTCTTTAACCTCAGGGACCGTTCTGACTTCCTCCATCTCTACGGCCTCAGCCAAATGGCGCTCCTGGCTACTGCTGTGCTCACAGTGGAGCTCTGGTACGCGGCGGTGTTCGTCGTGTACCTGTTGGCAGCTATCTGGACCATGTTGTTGTATCACCTCAAGAGTGAAGCTCAAGAGGCCAGCCCGGAGAGGAAGAATGACACACTTGCCGATGACTCCGGAGGAAAGGGGCTGATCACGGCTCGCTTTTTCTGGACCACGAACGGGATCGCCCTGGGGGCCTTCGTCGTGACGCTGGCCATTTTCTTTGTCACGCCGAGGATCGGGGCCGGGTTCTTCAAAAAAGGTCAGGCTGAAGTGGTCCGTACCACCGGTTTTTCCGACCAGGTTGATCTCGGCGTCATCGGTGCGGTTAAGCAAGACTCCTCGGTCGTGATGCGAGTTGAATTCCCTGATGAAAAAGGACCGCTGACAGAACGACTCTATTTCAGAGGTGCCGCATATGACCGTTATAACGGTCACTCCTGGGGGAATACGTTCGGTCAGCGCCGCGACCTGCTCATGGGCTCGGATAGGACCTTTCACATAGGGTCAGACTCACCAGTGACACCAGCGGATGCTGGCCTCCACCAGGTCATTGTCGTGGAGGCCTTAGATACAGCGGCACTGTTCGGAGTGCCGTTCGTGGAATCGGTGAAAGGCCACTTTCGGTTTCTACAAGCCGACGGTATGGATAATCTACTGTTGCCCTACCCGCCTGGCTCACGATTTCAGTATACGGCGCGATCGCGGCCTCGACACTTATTGCGCACAGACCGGCTTGGGACCTCCTTCACCTATCCGGAATTGATCCGCCAACGTTTTCTGCAACTGCCACCCATGAGTCCACGCATCGGAGCGCTCGCACGCGAGGTCACTCGAGGGGCCGAGTCTCCGTTGCGAATGGTCACCGCGGTGGAGCGACACCTGCGGGGGAGTTATCGGTACAGTCTCGACGTGGGCATGGTGGTGAGCAAGAATCCAGTTGAAGACTTCTTGTTTACGCGGAAGACGGGCTACTGTGAGCATTATGCGACAGCGATGGTTGTCATGCTGCGAACACTGGGAATTCCGGCTCGTCTGGCAACGGGATTTCTACCTGGCGAGTGGAACGAATTTGGTCAATACTACACGGTCCGTCAGCGGGATGCGCATGCATGGGTCGAGGTATATTTCCCTCGGTCCGGATGGGTCACGTTTGACCCCACGCC
>JBHICF010000083.1:0-8338 GCA_046759485.1 Nitrospiraceae bacterium | reverse complement strand
CCGTCAGCAGGTCTGTGCGGGCGTTCAATTCCGGTCCTGCCTCCTGACGACTTCTCACTAAAGTCATGATCTCGGTTGGTGAGCAGAGCCGCCTCTTGCACGGCGGGCCATATGTGGAGGATGAAGTACTTCGGGGAAGAACGAACCTTGATTTACCTTGTTTATTGAACGCTTCTGTCTAGTCCTCGGGAGTTTTTGCCTTTGAAGACCGGCGAATAATTAGTGTAGAATGGCGCGATAGCCAGAATGCAAGGGTCAAACACGCTAGTCTAGGGCGTAGAGGGCGTAGGTATGCAACATTACCAGTCGAGAGTTTTTCTTGATCATCAGCGGGGCCGGAAATTCCGTTCTACGCTGGCGAGCATCGCCATCGGGGTCATGATCCTCTCCGGCAGTGGAGGGCTTCTGGAAACCGAAGCAGCCGTCCCTCCGCAGATGTCTCAGGGCTTCTCAGAGATCGTGCAGAAGGTCATGCCGGCAGTCGTGAATATTACGGTTTCAAATAGCGGACAGATGGGACCGGGCGGACGGCCTCCGCTGCCTCCTGGGCCATTCGGTGGGCCTCCGGGCGGTGGGCCTCCGGGTTCTGAGCCGCCCTTCCCTCCCCCATCACCAGGTCCGAGACGACCTGATCTGAGCGCCGGCTCCGGGGTGATCATCGACCCCGGTGGGTACATCGTGACGAATAATCACGTTATTGAAAAGGCGACCGAGATTACGGTCACCCTGCATGACCGGCGCGAGTTCCGTGCGACTGTGGTGGGAACTGATCCAAAAACGGACTTGGCGGTGATCAAGGTCGACGCTGCGCAGCTGCCAGCCCTTCAGTGGGGAGAATATGACAAACTGCACGTCGGGGATCTGGTCCTGGCGGCTGGGAGTCCGTTCGGCTTGACTTCCACCGTGACGCTGGGAATTATCAGCGCGCTGGGTCGTGCGAACGTGGGCATTACCGATTATGAAGAGTTTATCCAGACCGACGCCGCCATCAACCCGGGTAATTCGGGTGGGGCGCTGGTGAACATGAATGGTGAACTGATTGGCATCAATACGGCGATTTTCTCGCGGACCGGTGTATCGGAAGGGGTTGGCTTCGCGATCCCCAGCAGCCTGGCAATCGACGTTGTCCAGAGCCTGAAGAAGAATGGCAGAGTCGTGCGGGGATGGATGGGCATTGCTATCCAGGAGGTGACCCCAGATCTGGCGAAGTCATTCAAATTGAGGAAAAAACGGGGAGCAGGCGTGCTCGTCAGCGATGTAAACGAGACCGGCCCTTCAGCGGCAGCCGGACTGCAGCGCGGTGACGTCATTGTCGGGTTCAATGACAAGGACATTGAAAACGTGAATCAGCTTCGAAACATTGTGGCACGGACCGCAGTTGGAACCGAGGCGACGGTGAAGGTGATCAGGGGTGGCAAGGAGGAACGTCTAGTCGTGAAAATCGGCGAACGTCCCTCCGATGAGATGCTGGCTCGCCGGATGCCGTCCCCGGCGCCAGAGCCGGAGAAGGCTGAGACACCGGACAATGTGCTGGCAGCCCTTCGAGTACAAGCCCTCGATGCGACCATGCGGGGCCAACTGAACCTGCCGAATGAGACGATTGGCGTCGTGATCAACCATGTTGAACCGGGCAGCTCGGCTGAGAAAGCTGGATTACAGCGAGGCGACGTGGTGCAGGAGGTCAACCATGTTGTCATCCGAAGTCTGGAGGACTATCAAAAGGCCTCTTCAAAAGTAGAAAAGGAAGAAATGGTCGTGTTGCTGTTGAACCGTCAGGGGAACAACCTGTTTGTCGCGGTGAATCCTGAGTAACTCGGACGGTGGTCTGAGGAAGGCTCCAGGCTGATGTCGCAGTGGAACAAGGTCAAGACGTGGTTTCAGGATTCGGTACTTACCCCGCTGGAAGACAGAAAAATGCCGGTCATGGAGCACCTGGTAGAGCTCCAGGTCCGGCTGACCCGGACCGTCATCGTGATCGGGCTGGTCTTCATCGGGTGCTTTTTTTACGCCGACACGCTTGTAAAGTGGCTCCGGGTCCCCCTCCAGAACATGTTCGTCCCCGGCAGCCTCGAGTGGGTACCCACCGAATTGCCCCTCGTCCCCTTTGTCTTTCTCTCGCCAGCCGAAGCGCTCTGGCAAAACCTCAAAGTGGCGGCTCTCGTGGCGGTCGTGCTCAGCACTCCATTCATCTTGCGGGAGTTCTGGCTTTTCGTCGTGCCAGGGCTGCACGTTCAAGAGCGGCGGTTCGTCGGTCCCTTCGTCTTGCTGTGCAGCCTGGCATTTTATGCCGGTCTTGGATTCTGCTTCTTTTTCGTGCTGCCCTTCGCGCTGAACTTTCTGGTCTCGTATGGCGTGGACGCCGGGTTTATCCCCCAGTTGTCAATCGCGCAGTATGTCGGGTTTGCCCTCTGGTTTCTGATGATCTTCGGTGTGATCTTCGAGGTGCCGCTCGCGATCACGCTGATGGCCAAACTGGGATGGGTGGACGCCCCGTTTCTGAAGCGATACCGCAAGTGGGCACTGCTTGGTGCGTTTGTGCTGGCGGCAATTCTCACGCCTACGCCTGATCCATTTAACCAAGTGCTCATGGCGCTGCCGATGTATATCTTCTATGAAGTCGGGATCTTTAGTGCTGGAATCTTTGCCAAGAAGGGGACGGGGGCAGGAGCGGAGCAAGCACCGGTGGAGGCGGAAACCGTAGGACTCAGATCCGGAGGGTTGGCAGCAGCCGCTGGGCCCAACGTGGCTTCGGATGATCCCTATGTGTCGGTGCCCCCACCGGGGCAGAGACCGTAAGGCTGGTCAAGTATGTTACGCGTCGCGCTGCTCGTGATTAACAGCAAGATCGTGTCGGGGGTTGAACGGGACGAGGGACGAGAAGCGTTGGAGAAAATGGTGAGCACGCTCCCTGGTACTGTCGTGGCCTACGAGGTCGTGGAGGATGACCGAAAGGTGATTCGGGATCGGTTGATAGGCTTCTGCGAGACAGAATCCACCGATGTGATCCTCACCGTGGGTGGAACCGGGGTACGACCGACGGATTGGGCACCAGAAGCCACGCGAGATGTGATTGAGAAAGAGATTCCGGGGATCGGAGAAGCCATGCGGCAGGAGAGCCTCAAGAAAGTCCGAACTGCTATGCTGTCCCGTGGCACAGCGGGGATCTTCGGACGCTCCCTGATCATTAACCTTCCGGGCAATCCCAGAGGGGCTCGAGAGAACCTCGCGGTCATCCAGCCAGTACTGGACCATATTGTTGAAAAAATCGGTGGGAAGAGAGCCGGTGGACCGTGAAACCCCGCGATGAGCGCACAGGCATGCCGGCCATATGATTGTATCCTTTGGTGTCAGTAGGTTGCTTTACCCGTTGAGCCTGGGCTGTTGGATGTAGAGCGAGCCATGGTTCGTCAGAAGCGGCACAGGAGTTAATCATGCCAGGAGAACTGAAGATCATCCAGCAGCCGGGATCTGGCAGTGGAGATGCGTGCACTTACATGTGGGCGTGCGCCATCTGTGATGAGAACGAAACTTGCCAGAAGGACAAGGAAGGGCACAGTCGCTGGCTGGTGGCAAAGCGAATGCAGCGAATTGAATACAAGGTGCTCGTCATGAGCAACAAGGGTGGAGTCGGGAAGAGCACCGTCACAACGAATTTGGCCGTCAGCCTTGCGCTGAAGGGATACCACGTCGGAATTTGCGATATGGACATTCACGGCCCCAACATACCGAAAATGGTAGGAGCGGAAGGCCAGAAGCTCAAGATCAGCACCTCGGGAGGGATCATCCCGTTCCAGGCCTACAATCTCAGGATCGCGTCGATGTCCTTTCTGCTCCAGAATTCAGATGATCCCATTATATGGCGGGACGCGTACAAGTACGAGTTCATCAATCAACTGCTCGGTGGTGTCGAATGGCAGGATCTCAACTTCTTGTTCGTGGACCTGCCACCGGGAACCGGAAACGAATCCGTCACGACCATCGATCTCATCGGCAACGTGAGTGGCTGTGTCATCATCACGACGCCACAAGAAGTGGCGCTGCTCGATTCACGTAAATCGGTTTCCTTCGCCAAGGACAGCGAGATTCCAATCATCGGGATCGTTGAGAATATGAGTGGATTGGATTGCCCGCATTGTGGCAAGCATGTGGAAGTGTTCAGGAAGGGTGGGGGCGAGGCTTCAGCACAAGATATGGGCGTGCCCTTCCTGGGCCGCGTGCCGCTTGATCCGGAAGTAGTCACCCAGTGCGACGCAGGCGAGCCCTTCGCAATGTTTTACTCGGACACGCCCACAGCGCAAGCCTATCACGACCTCGCGAACAAGGTTGAGCACCACTGCAAACGGAGCGGTTCGCTCTTACGAGTATCCTCGAGGCCGCACTCATAGCCGAGACGGGTGGTCATCAAGAGGAAAGGCCATGCAAGGACTCACGCTATTACAGGAAGCGCAGAAAACGGTGCTCGAGGCATGCCGGGTGCTGGGGCTCGAGAAGATCGGACTCCTCGATTCCCTGGGAAGAGTGTTAGGGGAAGACATTATCGCAGCCAGAGATAATCCGCCATGGGACAATTCAGCCATGGACGGGTTCGCGGTGCGGTGGGAAGATATTAAGCAGGAGCATGCGATTACGAAGCCCGTTGAGCTCAAGGTCATCGAGGATGTGCAAGCCGGGACGGTGGCGACGAAATCGGTGGGCGCTGGTCAAGCAATTCGGATCATGACCGGTGCGCCTGTCCCCAAAGGCGCTGATACGGTCGTGAAGGTGGAGGAAACCGAATCATCGGCCGATACGGTTCGCATCTTCAAGCAGATCGAGCGGGGCGCCAACATCCGTCCGCAGGGCGAAGACGTCAAGAAGGGAAACTGTATCATCGCGAAAGGAACTCAGATCAGACCGGCTGAAGCCGGGATGCTGGCTATCCTTGCCAAGTCCTTCGTCCTGGTTCACCAGCGGCCAAGGGTCGCGGTCTTATCGACGGGAGATGAACTTGCTGACCTCGATGAGCGGTTTGATGAGGAGAAGATCGTCAATTCTAACAGTTATGGGATTGCTTCTGCAGTGCAGGAGGCAGGGGGTATCCCGATTCTTCTCGGGATTGCAAAGGATCAACCCGCAGCCTTGAAGGAAAAGATCGCGCACGGGTTAAGCGCCGATATCCTTGTGCTATCAGGCGGCGTATCGATGGGCGACTATGATTTCACGAAGGCTGTTTTCAAGGACCTCAGTGCGGAGATGAACTTTTGGAAACTCGCGATTCGCCCGGGCCAGCCAATCGCCTTCGGTAAGATCCAGGGGAGCCTGGCCTTCGGCCTGCCAGGCAATCCAGTGTCCTCCATGGTGACCTTCGAGCAGTTGGTCCGGCCGGCGATCCTGAAAATGGCGGGTCATCGCAGTTATGGACGTCCGGTAATCCAGGCGGTGTTTCAGGAGAAGTTTTCAAAGCGCAATGACCGTCGGCATTTTTTGCGGGGGGTCGTGACTCGGGAAGACGGAGTACTCAAAGTGCGGACGACCGGCGATCAGGGTTCAGGGATTCTAACTTCTATGGTCAAGGCTAATGGCCTCATAGATGTGCCGGAGGAAGTCGAACGGCTTAATCCGGGAGACACAGTCAACGTACAGATGCTGAGTGGCCAGTTCTGGGTACGATAGTGGTGATATGTCGATCATGCGTGTGACGCATCACGCGCGATACATCAGGTCTTATGTCAGTTCCAATTCTTTGTTTCGTGGGGCGCTCCAACAGCGGGAAAACGACGCTGATCGAACGCCTCATTCCTGAACTCGTTCAGGCTGGCTATCGCGTAGCCACCATCAAGCACGCGGGTCACGGCTTTGACCTCGATACCGAGGGCAAGGATAGCTGGCGACACAAGCGGGCAGGGGCCAGCACGGTCATGGTGCTGTCGAAAGGCAGCTTGGCGATGTTTTCAGATGTCTCAGATGAAACCAAGATTGAAGAGCTTCGAGACCGATTTCTCGACCGTCAGATCGATCTCATCATCGCCGAGGGATGGAAAAGCGAAGGGTATCAAAAGGTCGTGGTTGTGAGGGACCAGATTGGGGAGGTTCCGATCTCTCCGGATGGCCTATTGGCTGTGGTCTCGAACAAGCCGATGGACCTTCCCGTCCCATGTTTCGACTCCGATGACATTGGTAGTCTGGCTGAGTTGATCACCCGCCATTTCCCTAAACACCCCAAGCATGAGCCGTAAGCCTCGGGCCATCGTCATCCTGGCGATTGTCGCGGGTGCAATGGCTCTCGGGGGCATCGCCGTTCCGCTGACCAGCCATCCGAAGCTCTGTGCAAGTTGCCACAATATCCGTCCGTCCTATGAGAGTTGGGTGGTCTCATCCCACAAGGAAGTGACGTGTGTGGATTGCCACGTCCGGCCCGGCGTTCAAGGGTATCTCGAGGACAAAGCGTGGGCTGGCGTCAAGGACGTGGCCATCTACTTCCTCGGCACGCCGACCGATGCTCACAACCTGAGCGGGCCGGTCGACTCCGACGTCTGCATCGGGTGTCATCGAGCCATCCTGCGGGTTTCTGAAGTGGCCGTCCGCGATTTGCCCCCGCCAGTCAAGGACGTCGGCCTCGTCATGAGTCACCGAGGACATATGGAGGCATTCGCCGATCGGGGAAAGGGGGAAGGTTGCACCACCTGCCATACACGCGTGGTGCACGGACAGCCGATTAAGGGATACCCGATCGTCATCCCTCGGGGACACGTGTCTGCAGACGATAAACCGTACTATCCAGAGCATCCGGAAGGCAGCCGGCTCCGAGCGGAAGCGCTGGCTGACTGCTACCGCTGCCACGACGGCAAGTCCACCCATAAAGGGAAGGTCCTGGACCGAAAGTGTGAGACCTGCCATCTGCCCGAGAAACTCAGCGAGCACCTGTTCTAACACCACGCGAGCGCGGTCCGATGGACGCAGAGATCCTTGCGAGCCATGGCTACACCTGTTGCTGAGATTCAGAGCTTGGTCAAGCGGTTCGGTGACTTCACCGCCGTGGATGGCGTCTCGTTCCAGATCTATCCAGGAGAAATCCTGGGACTGCTAGGACCGAACGGAGCCGGCAAGACCACCATCATCCAGATGCTCCTGGGGATGATCACGCCAACAGCCGGCAGGATCCAGATGTTCGGTCTGGATCTGGCCGAGCACCGCGAGACGATCCTCAGCCGTGTAAACTTCTCCTCGACCTACATCTCGATGCCGTACTCGTTGACGACGGAAGAGAACCTGTGGGTCGTGGCAAGGCTATACGGGCTCACAGAGATTCCCCAGCGTATCGACGATGTCGTCAAGAAGCTGGAAATGGACGAATTTCGTACTAAGGTCACGCGAAAATTATCGTCCGGACAAATGACCCGGCTGACCTTGGCCAAGGCTATTTTGACTGAACCGCAGCTGCTCTTTCTTGATGAGCCCACAGCCAGCCTTGATCCAGATATCGCCCACAAGACGCGGAGTCTGCTCAAAGAAGTTCGAGCATCTAGAAATGTGAGCATCCTCTATACCTCGCACAATATGCGAGAGATGGAAGAGATGTCAGACCGAATCATTTTTCTTCAGCGAGGGAAAGTGATCGCGCACGGTACGGCTTCGGACATCACCGCACGGTTTGGGCAGGCAGATCTTGAGGAAGTGTTTCTCAAAATCGCCAGAGAACAGTGACGACACGTGTGGTGGCAAGCTGACAGTTGGGATGACCGAGGAACAGCGTGGTGTACAGCTAAGGAGGGAGGGCGTCCCTGTTTCACCCGTAGCGATCAGCCGAGCAATAGAGTAGTGCCATGAAACTCCACCGCATTGTTGCCCTGATTGTCCGCCACCTGTACTTGTACAAGCGGAGTCTGCCCAGGATCATGGAGATCTTCTACTGGCCCTTCCTGGACTTGGTCATTTGGGGCTTCATCACCATCTATTTGATGCGGTTTAAAGGGGAGCTTCCCGGCGTCGTGACGTTCTTCTTGGGTGCTCTTATTCTCTGGGATGTGCTGTTTCGCGCTCAACAGGGCATTACGATCTCTTTCCTCGAAGAGATCTGGGCCAGGAACCTGTTGAATCTGTTCGCCAGCCCGCTGAAGCCCAGTGAGTTCCTGGCGGCAACCATGGCGCTCAGTGTGTTTAAAGTCGCAGCCGTTTCCGTCGTGCTCGTTCTGGCAGCCATCGCATTCTATTCCTACAACGTCTTCATCATTGGTCTCTGGCTGCTCCCATTCGTACTCAACTTGATAGTGGCAGGGTGGACCATCGGTGTGTTGACGACCTCCCTGATTATGCGGTTTGGACAGGAAGCAGAGGTCCTTGCGTGGGGCATGGTCTTTTT
>JBHICF010000082.1:0-8341 GCA_046759485.1 Nitrospiraceae bacterium | reverse complement strand
TCTGCGCAGGAACGACCGATTCCGCTACTGGCTCCTGTGACCAGAATGATCTTCTCGGATAGATCACTCAACACACAGGGCTCACAGTGGGGGATCCTCCAGTTCAGGGTTGGTCATCGGGTAGCCCTAGCTGATAGGCCACGCGCGAGAGATTTTATGCTGATCCATCGGGGGGCTCAAGAGAGAAATTCAGAGGGAGGGTGATTCCATAAGAACGTCTGGCCGGGTCATCGATCACAGCGAGAACCAAGCGGGACTATTCGCGTTGTTGCAGACAGGCGAGTTCGAGGCCTTATCGGGAGCGGGTCACGTAGCCAGGCTCCTTGCAGAGAGAGCAGCGTCCGGGGAGACGACAAAACGCACCGGACTCTGCCAACGTGATCGCAGCGCGGCTCACCTCGAGATGTTTGACGTGCACTCCCTCTTGACTCCTGAGGCGGGTGGCAATGCACCAATCACAATAGTCTTTCGCGGATTTAGTTTCCAAGAAGCCAGCAACGAGGCTTTCGGTCGTCACTGGAGGTCTCCCGCGATTGATCTGAAAGTTCACGTGGTTATCCCCACCAGAGTCGACGAAGAATGAACACCACGACCAAGATCGTAATGAGGCTGACCAGCGCTAGTGGAATGATCACAGCGGGTTCCTGCATGGCCGAACGCCCACGAGCCTGTTGCGAGAACGCTTCGGAATCTTCAATACATGGGGAAGGGAACAAAAACAACAGGCCAAATGGGGAAAAGATGGCCCTAGTCGGTTGCTGGAGTGCTAGGGCCGAATGGCCCCCTCCAAATGGGTTGGTGAGTGTATCTGCGGGGTATGGCCCTATCGTCCGACCTGGCGGGCGAAGAAGGCGGCCGCTTGAGAACGTCGAGTGACGTGGAGTTTTTGGAAGATGGTCCCCAGATAGTTCTTGACAGTTTTATCGCTGAGCTTGAGTGAGGAAGCAATTTCTTTATTTGTTCGTCCGTCAGCAACCAGCCCCAAGACCCGTTGCTCTTGCCGCGACAACGGCACCTGCTGACTGGCCTCCCCCTGGGTCGTGAGAGGCCGCAATTGAGCGAGGACCCGCTCGGTCACGCCCGGATCGAGGATAGACTGACCTTGTGCGACAGACCTGATGGCGCGAAGCAAGCCAGCCCCATCTATCTCTTTGAGTAGATACCCATCTGCCCCTGCTGCAATGGTGGCAAATACGGCATCTTCATCGCCAAAGGACGTCAAGAAGATCACACGGGTTGCCGGGCAAGCACTCCGGATTTCACGGCAGGCCTCGATCCCGGTGCCGTCTGGCAGGCGAACATCCATCAGCACCACATCCGGGTTCAAACGCTGGCAGTCCTCCACGGCCCCGACCGCTGTCCCTACTTCTCCCACCACCTCGACATTAGGCTCGCGCCGTAAGAGTGTTCGCAGGCCAAGACGCACAACTTCATGATCGTCCACAAGGAGAAGCCGGATCGCTACACTATTTGCCACGGGATCCCTCATTGTCCTTTGGCAGAAACAGCGTGACTTTGGTCCCTTGTCCACACGTTGACTCGACTTGCAATTGAGCACGAATGATGAGTGCTCGGGTTTCCATGTTCCGTAAGCCAAGGCCGTGGGCGTTGGCAGCCCCGACCTCGAACCCAGTGCCGTCGTCCTCGATCTGAAACCGCAGACCACCGTTGGAGCTTTGTAGGGATACGACGGCTCTCCGGGCATGGGAGTGCCGCAAGCAGTTGCTCATCCCTTCTTGCGCGATCTTCAAAAGATGCAAACCCTCATCTGGCGTTAATCGGTCCACGGCGTCTCCCTGTATATCCAGGATAAAATGAGGCGCCCGTGCACTGCCCATCCGCTCGCTGAGGGATTCCAGGGCGGAGCTGAACTCGTCCGCACTCAAGGTTTTGGGCTGGAGCCCGCTGAGGTACTTTCTGATATCGCGAATCACGAGGTTCAGGTCCGTGATGGCGTCCGATACGCGGCGGGCACAGGCTTCCGAATTCTGATGCGCGAGTTGCTGACACTCGTAGAGGCCGAGCCCGACAGCATAGATCGACTGAATAATCCCATCATGGAGGTCCCGAGCCATCTGCTCGCGCTCGTCGAGGAGTCTTCCGAGCTGCCACGTTCTCTCCTTGAGCGTGGCTTCCGCCCGTCGCCGTTCCTCCTCCACACCGATGGCCGATGCGATGATGCCAATGAACCGCTTGTCGACTTCGCTGGGATCTACATCCCACTGATACACCGCACACAATGAGCCTATTGAAATACCGTGGCAAGTCACGGCTTTTCCGAAATATGTCTGTAACCCGTGGCGAGTCACGTTGGGATCAGACTGGGCATAGCTGGACTGCTGGAGGTTGCGAATCACGAGGGGACCCTCGCCGGCCTGTCGGATGAGATCGGTGCAAATGTGTCCCTCGGCTCTGTCAATCGATAGGAAATCCCCGGGGGTGTTCCACTGTCCGACCGAACAAAGTGTCTCGCTGTCCAGCCTGCTGTACAGCGCACAGCTCGCTTCCAGGAGCTCTCCACACAACCCGACCAGTCTCGTGATATTCTCATCGGCGTCGGGCCCGAAACTGACAAGGCACTGATTGATTCTGGCGAGCCTATCCTCCGCTCGTTTCTTTTCCGTGATATCTTCGCAAACAATGAATACCTCAAGCCTTCCTTCAACGTTCTGCGCAACACGGGCAGTCTCTCGCACCCAGATGACATGGCCATCTCGATGCACTTTGCGGAGTTCCCAATTTTTCACCTGTAGTGGTTCTTCTAAACAGGCGGCGAAGTGTTTCTCAGCCCGAGGTTTGTCCTCTTCGTAGAACATATCGGAGATTGGGCGGCCGACCAACTCCCCCACGTGATAGCCGAGTTGTCTCGCGCCGAACTCGTTCACATTCAGGATGGTGGTGTCCTCACCGACCGTGAAGTACATAGAGGGGTTATCGTCATACAGAGCCCGATACCCTTCTCTACTCTTTTGGAGTGCCTCCGTGGCCACCTGCCGTTCAATCGCCATGGTGATCCGATCTGCGACGACGGCAAGCATCTTCAGGGTCAGCTCAGGCAGTGGGCGTCGGGAAAACAGCGCCATCACTCCGAGGACCTCCTCACCTCTGAGCAATGGATATCCTGCGAAGGCAACCATACCTTCGCGCTTGGCCCATTCCTGGTCATGCACGCGCGGGTCCCCGATGACTGCATTGGTGAGGTGCGGTGTTCTCTCAGCCGCGATTTGCCCAATCTTGAATTGGCCGACCTTTATTCGGCTATGTCGACCGTCCAGATTCGTATACATCCCGGCACTGGCCTGTAGCTCTAACATCTGCTCGTAGGGGTTGAGCGTCCAGAGACGAGCGAAGGCCACAGTGAGGTGCCGCACAACGGCTTCGGTGCATTCCTGCAGCAGTTGGCGGAATTCTTGGTTCCGGTTGAGAATCTGCCCTATGTCGGCTTCCAACGCCAAGAGGCGGGTCCGTTCTCGTATGGCCTCCTCTGTCTGTTTCCGCTCGGTGATGTCTTTGAACACGACCACGGCTCCCACGGTTTGACCACCTTCGCGGAGTGGCGTGCTCACGTATTCCACAGGAAAACTCGTGCCATCTTTCCGCCAGAAGACTTCGTTGTCCACTTCGTGTACCGAGCCATCCCGGTAGGCGGCATAGATGGGACACGCGTCGGCCGAATAGGGGCTGCCATCGGCGTGCGAGTGGTGCAGAACCTGATGCATCGGCTGACGGATCAGATCCGCCACGGTATATCCGAGCATGCGCGCCGCAGCCGGATTCACAAACGTGGCACGCCCCTCCCGGTCCAGACCGTAAATCCCTTCACCAGCCGAGTGGAGAATCTGTTCATTGCGCCGGACGAGTCGGTCGACTACTGCCTCTGCACGTTTGCGTCCAGTAATGTCCTCTGCGATCCCAACGATCCGGTAGACCTGTCTCGATTGATCCTGGACCGGAAACGCTCGATCCCATATCCAGCGTATCGATCCGTCAGGTCGTATGATCCGGTATTCCACATTGTAGTCACCTCGTATCTGATCCGCCTCGGCGGCTGCCTTAACACGCGCACGATCCTCGGGGTGGATCGCCTCCAGCCAATTGCGAGGCTTCTCGTAGAGACTCTCGCAAGTCCGGCCCCAGATTTCCTCATAGGCAGGGCTTACATACAGCATTGCATCCTTCTCAGGCGAGGTCATCCAGAAGACTTCGCGGATGTTTTCAGCCATTTGGCGGAAGCGTTGCTCGCTGTCCTTGAGTGCTTCTTCGGCCCGTCTTCGATCCGTGATGTCACGGGCGATTCCGAAGATACTGACAATCGTTCTCTGCCGGACTCTCGCCGTCACGGTAAACTCTCCGACGAGATAACCGCCAGACTTCGAACGTATTCGCAATCCAAACGTCCCCGGGCTGAGCCCGCTCAAGATACTCTCAAAAGTCTTCAACGCCACCCCTGCATCCTCGGGATGGACAATGGCAAGAAATGGCTTTCTGAGCCACTCATCGACCGACCACCCAGTGATCTGCTCGAACACGGGGTTCAAGGAGGCGATAGTGCCCTCGGGCGTGAGCGTGAAGATCACATCGCGAGCGCTATCCACGAGGCCGCGGTACTGTTCCTCTGATTCTCGGAGTGCGGCTTCGGCTTCAGCCCTCCGGTGCGCGTGTCGGTATGCCTCGATAAGGTTCGCACAGATTGAGAGGAAGGGCTTCAAGTACTCGACGATTTCCTCATCATATCCGCCAGGGCGGTTGGCGATACCGACCATTCCGACCAGCTTCTCCCCCTGGTAGAAGGGGAGCCCCAGAAAAGCATGCATAGCCGGATGACCTTTAGGCAGCCCTCCACGACGGGGATCGGTCGACGGATTATTGGTAATGACCGGCTTGCCGGTCGTCATCACTTCGCCAAACAACGTCTTGAGGTTGAAGAACTCTAGGTTTGGGGCCAGTCTCTGGAAAAGGGCGCGGGTCTCATCGTTCCAGGCGATGTTAGTAATGGCCTGAGTTTTCAGATACGGGACCCCCTCCGCTGTGTACAGGATTTCACCGATGAATCCGTATTCGCTCTGTGTCAGCACGTTGAGTTCATGCAGCAGGTTTTCAAACACGACGCGTGGGTGGGCGTCCGCAATGAACTGAGATTCGACTCGGCTGAGCGCGTTTGCCAGCCGGCGGCTAGCCTCCTCCTTCACCTCAGTATGTTTTCGCTCTGTGATATCGCGGGCCACAGCGTAGATAAGCTTCGTCCCGGCGACTGGGGTGGCACGCCACTGGATCCAGCGATAAGACTCATCTCTGCAAAGATAACGGTTCTCGAAATCGATGACGGATTGGCCCTCAACAAGTTGCTGCAATGCCTGGGCAGTGGGAGTCCGGTCTTCGGGATGGACGAATTCAGAAAAGGGTTTGGCTAGCAATTGTTCAGAGGTCCAGCCCAAGGTTTTTTCAAAGGCTGGGTTGACTCGTTTGAAGTAACCATCTGTCCCTGCGATGCAGAGCATATCCAGAGAGAGGAAAAAGAAACCGTCCCGTTCTTGCTCCGCCCGTTTCCGCATGGTGAGATCACGAATGATGCCACCATAAAACATCCCTTGCTCCGTGGCCCAGGTTGCCAAGGACAATTCGATCGGAAATTCCGATCCGTCTTTCCGCAATCCGTGCAACTCGATCGTGCGTCCGACCAATCGCGTTTGACCAGTCGACTTGACTCGCTCCAGTCCCTTTCGGTGGGCCTCACGGTAGCGCTCTGGCATGAGTATGGTGAGTGGCTGATCGAGCAATTCACCCTGGCTATAGGAGAAGAGAGTCTCCGTGGCTTTATTGCAGGAGGAGATCCGCCCGCTGACATCAGCCACGATGATGCCGTCGAGGGCCGACTCAATCACGGCGCGGAAGAAGGTTTCGCCTTTATAGAAGGCTTGTTCCACACGGTCCGCCTCGTCCTGGAGCGCTTTGCGTGATATAGCCTGACGGACCGTGGTTAAGATGGTCTCTTTTGGTTGGGACCGGTTCAGCGAGGCAAACACTCCGGGTAATCTGTCAAGTTCTGACTCTGCTTCGTTGACCTTGCTCGTGAAGACGATGACCGGAAGCTGCGGGTCGGCTTTTTGAAGGTCTTGCAGCACCGACTGGACATCAGGCCGGGAGTCATTCAGGTCAAGGAGAGCTGCTTCATAGCGCTCTTGCTTGACCCGGAGCAAACCTTCTCCTGCGTCATGCAGGGAATTGACAGTGAAACCGTCTCCTGCAAGTAACTCGCGGAGGCTACTAGCGCGATCTTGATGTTCGCTGATGAGGAGGAGGGAAGGGGCTAGGGCTACACCGCTCCGAGTGCCCATGACAAGAGACTCCGTCAGTTGCCTACGCGATCATGCCCTGCAGAGTTGGGCTTCGAGTACACCGCCACTTGTTCAAGAAGCGGCTGTTCCAGGTGGGATGGTCTATGTCATCAACGCTCAGGATGCGCGAATCTCAAGAGATGATGATCCCGAATGAATCGGCAAATCCCGACAAGCTGGACATCAATCGTGCATCCCCGCCGGAACAGAATATGTACGAGCCCTCTGCGTAGGGATGTGTAAATTACCGTACCCGGCTTGGGACGTCAACCGACTTTCGCAGGGGGAAAAGCGGTGATGGAATCGCTACTTGGGAGGCTCCGGATTCAGGATCAGGCTGGGAAGTGATTGCATTTCTTCAGGAATATCTTCCTGGCGATGGGGGGAATCCGGGGGAGGCTCCTCTTCGCCCGGTCCCATGCCAACGAGCATGAGCCGATAGTAGGTACCTCCGTCCTGGGCGTAGAAGGTCACCTCCCACCGTTCGTGTTCCTTCACCTTGAAGATGAGGTGTTCCGGGGGAAGATATTCATACATGATCGGCTGATCCTGGCTTTGGCGGGTCGGGATTGAGACGAACTGGATAACTACGTCATGGGCACCGGGGGTGAGCCTGATCAACTCCCCGTCTACAGGGTAGGCGACTCGTTGGGGTCTCCAGGTGCCGTCACCTGCATCCTCGGGCGAACGCGGCCAAGAGTCATTCCCAGCTGCCCGGTAATCGTTGCTTAGCCAATCTGCCATCGCCCGCTGATCGTCAATGAGAAGCCGCACTTCATAGGTAGCACTGAGTCCGTCTCTAACCAGGCGCAGTGTGGCGTAGGGTGTTCCTCGGTCGACGCTGGGCAGCCATGGTTTCCCACTATAAATTGAGGAGCCTACCTCGAGCGAGGGAGCAAGCATCCGAATGGGCTCATGCTGGCATCCGAGACTCCAGAGACAGAACATGCCGACCGAGACATGTCGAATGAGCCTGGGGCATAGTGAGCCGTTGAGATCTCGCATTCGATGTTCCTGGCGAGAGCTATAGGATCGCCTCTCCGTCACTCAGCCGCTCGCGAGAGTCCACGCTTGCTGATGACCTCTCAAGTGTACCATGGGCTAACCGAGCGGCCGGGCCTGGAATGCGCTCCTCACAAAGGAGATAAGGAGCCTGCGTCGGCCATGTCCAGAAAAATGGGGAAATGCAGGATTTCGTCAACGGCTTTGGCAGGGTTCGTTCAAGGCGCTCCACACGTTACTGGTCATGGAATACGGGAGCTGGTCGCTGTGTTCCTGTAGGTGGCTCTCAACGAGAGCGGTGACCTGCGCATAACCCATACTCTTTTCTCGCAGGCACGAAGTGAGCTTGTGGTAGAAGGTGGAGGTGAAATCCTTTTTGCGGTATTCGTCAGGGCTGACGCCAATCGAATCCCCCGATTCTTCGATAACCTCGGTGACCATGCCCCATGTATCCACCACTCCCATGACATAGGCGGTCTTCTTCTCGCTCGGAAAGGTCATCCATTCATGTCCATCTATGGCCGAGGCGGAAGGGGTTGGGGTGAGGCCAAGCCAGGCGATCACGAGCACGCCGAACGGGATGAAGCGAAAAGAAAACATAGAGGGCTCCTCCGGGTTGAGTTTGTGATGAGTGACTTAGAGGCCCTGCACGGTCTCTTGGCGATCACCGGCGATGAAGCGGCCGACATCGACAGCATCGATCAGGAGCGAGACCGCATTAAGGACGATAACCGAGCGAATCCACATGCCGAACGGATCTTCCGCTGGAGCTTGGTCGAGTCGGGTCCAGAGATAAATGAGCAGCGGGATCCACGGGAGGTGGCCGAGTCCCACCAGACGCGTGAAGCCAGTGAGCCCAGTCAACATGGTCATGAGCACGAGCCCACCAATGGCGGCGGCCAGGGTGAATTGCGCCTCGGGGCGGTCCAGCCAGAGCAGCGGCGCCACGAAATTCGCCGTGACCAGTACCAGCAACCACACCTGCCACGGCCATGGCATCTTCA
>JBHICF010000081.1:0-8391 GCA_046759485.1 Nitrospiraceae bacterium | reverse complement strand
GATGGCAGGTGGCTTCGACCTGCTCATGGTCGGATCACATGGTCGCAAGGGCCTCAGTCGAGTTTTCCTCGGGAGCGTTTCGCACTCTCTCGTCCACCGTGTGGCTTGTCCCATCCTAGTGGTCCGTTGACCTCGTATCATTAGATCGAAACAAGATGGGTAATGGCAACACATACCCGGTGATGCTTTAACCCACTTGGGGCACGGTTTGTAACGTATCTCATTTCTCATCTGGCTGAGCTGACCTCGATCTTCACCATGAGTGGCCTTGATCGCCCGTTACCCGTAGCCCTGGAAGCGGTATCGGAAATTGTTCACACAGCCAAAGGCAGACGCTTTGCGGTATTCCTTGATTATGACGGAACGCTGACCCCTATTGTGGACCGGCCGGAGCTAGCGGTCATGTCGCAGGCCATGCGTACCACGGTCCAAACGCTCTCTCGGCACTGCCTTGTCGCGATCGTCAGTGGGCGAGACAGGGTCGATATTGAACGCCTAGTGAACCTCGAATCCCTCTATTTTGCCGGGAGCCACGGGTTCGAGATTAACGGCCCACGCGCGAGCCAAATCCACCATGAAATCGGAGCTCGGTATCTTCCTGCGCTGGACCGCGCTGAGGCAGATCTTCGGGGCGAGCTGCGCCTTACCAGTGGCGCCCTGGTCGAACGCAAAAAGTACTCCGTCGCTGTCCATTTCAGGTTGGTCCGTGATGCTGACCTAAAAAAGGTCGACGCTGCAGTCGCGGGCGTAATATCGGGGCGGCCAGAACTTCGAAAGCGCGACGGCAAGAAGGTCTATGAGATTCAACCCAACATTGAATGGGACAAGGGGAAAGCCGTGCTATGGCTCCTAGAAGCGTTGCACCTTACGAAGGACAATTCCTTCCCCTTGTATATCGGCGATGATCTTACGGATGAGGATGCCTTTCAGGCGCTGAAGGATAACGGGATCGGAGTCGTGGTGGGCCGTACAGCTCGCCCAACCGCTGCTCAGTACACGCTCAACAATCCAGACGATGTAGCCCGCTTCCTGGAGCAAATGGCCGCGCACTTGGAGACTAAAAGTTCATGACTGGGTGGTCGCTGGTCTACGAAGGATTCGAACCTGCCCAAGAAGGTCTGCGGGAAGCGTTATGTACTCTCGGCAACGGGTACTTCGCGAGTAGAGGGGCGGCACCCGAAGCGGAAGCTGATGGGATCCACTATCCCGGCACGTATCTGGCAGGTGGGTACAACCGCTTAAAGACAGAGATTGCGGGACGGATTGTCGAGAATGAGGACCTGGTTAATCTCCCCAACTGGCTTCGCCTGAGTTATCGAATCAAGGACGACGACTGGATCACCATTCGGGCTGTGGACATTCTTTCTTATCGCCGGGAGCTGAACCTCAAGGAAGGCGTCCTCATCAGAAGGTTCAAGTTTCGTGATTCCCGGGGTCACGTCACCGTGATCAGGGAGAGGCGGTTTGTCCACCTCGGCCTCTACCACTTAGCAGGCCTTGAACTGACGCTGACGGCGGAGAACTGGGCCGGCCAGCTGCATTTCCGTTCAGCCCTGGACGGACGCGTGGTCAACGCCGGCGTAGCGCGCTATCAAGCGTTGAACAACAAGCACCTCATACCGGTGGAATGCGGTTCGGTTGGAGAGCAAGGCATCTTTTCCGTGGTCGCGACCACTCAATCGCAACTCCGCGTTGCAGAAGCCGCTCGAACTACATTCTTGTGCGACGGGCAACCTCTCAGTCCAGCACGGCAATTGATCCGGGAGCCGAGCTTCGTGGCACAGGATTGTTCTCTGGAAATGGCCAGGGGCCAGTCAGTGAGCGTGGAGAAAATCGTGGCGCTCTACACGTCGCGTGATCGCGGCATTTCAGAATGTGGACTGGCAGCGCGGGAGAGCATTGACCAGGCTGACACCTTCGCGAACCTACTTGGTAGCCATATAAAACGGTGGGATCGCCTCTGGCAACGCTGCGACATTATGATCGACACGGGAGCGCCGTACCAGGAAGTGTTGCGCCTTCACCTGTTCCATCTACTACAAACCGTTTCTGCAAACAGCATCGATTTAGATGTCGGCGTGCCGGCACGCGGCATTCACGGCGAGGCATACCGCGGCCACATTTTCTGGGATGAATTGTTCATCTTTCCTCTGCTGAACCTTCGGATACCGGATATCACCCGGTCGCTCCTCCGCTACCGCTACCGCCGGCTGGACCAGGCCCGCCAAAACTCGCGAGACGCTAACTTTCGCGGTGCCTTGTTTCCATGGCAGAGCGGGAGCGACGGGAGAGAAGAAACTCAAACGCTTCACTTGAACCCCCGGTCCGGACGCTGGATCCCCGACCATACGCACTTGCAGCGGCACGTCAATGCTGCGGTCGCATATAACGTCTGGCAATATTACCAAGTGACGCGAGATTGGGAATTTCTCTCTTTCTACGGCGCAGAGATGATTCTTGAGATCGCCAGGTTCTGGTCCAGCCTGGCACGATATAACCCCGTCCTTAACCGTTATGAAATTCTGGGCGTCATGGGACCAGATGAATACCACGATCGGTATCCGGACAGTGACGAGCCCGGGTTGAATAACAATGCGTATACGAACATCATGGCGGTCTGGGTCCTCTGCCGTGCACTCGAGATTCTGGACATGCTTGGGGATGACCGCCGCACTGATTTGCGTGAGGTGCTGGGCATTCAGAAGGAGGAAGTCGAGCTGTGGGATGACATTAGCAGGAAGATGCGCGTGGCCTTTCACGACAAGGGCATCATCAGTCAATTCGAGGGATACGATCTGTTGGAGGAGTTCGATTGGAACCGCTACCGTGAGCAATATGGGAACATCCAACGTCTTGATCGAATCCTTGAGGCAGAAGGGGACACCCCCAATCGGTACAAAGTGTCCAAGCAAGCGGACGTGTTGATGCTGTTTTACCTATTTTCCTCTGAGGAGCTACGCCATTTGTTCAGACGATTGGGGTACTCGTTCAAGTATGAGACCATCCCGAAGAATGTTGAGTACTATCTGCGGCGAACCTCGGACGGTTCGTCGCTCAGCCGCATGATTCACTCTTGGGTTCTGGCCCGCTCCGACCGCGAACAGGCATGGAAGTTGTTTACTGACGCCTTGATGGTCGACGTCAGAGACATACAAGGCGGCACGACTGCTGAAGGCATCCACCTCGGGGCCATGGCCGGAACGGTCGATCTGCTGCAGCGAGGGCACACAGGTATTGAGACCAGAGGTGACACCCTCTTCTTTGATCCCCGGCTGCCAGTGGATTTGGGACGCTTAACGTTTCGCATCTACTATCGCGGACATTCCCTGATGGTGGCCATTTCGCAGGTTGATGTCACAGTCACCTCCCAGAAGGGCAGCGCTCACCCCATCAAGATTCAAGTTCACCGGAAGTTACGTCGGCTCAAACCAGGGGAGACCATCAGCGTTAAACTGTGACGGGCCGCATCTGGAGGGAGCTGGGCCAGATCGGTTTGACACGTAGGGGAGTGATCCGTAACAGGATTGTGGCGAAAGAGGGATCAAGATGAATCTGTTCCTGTTCCTGGCCTTAGTCCTCCTGTTCGTATTCCTCGTCGGAAGGCTGGTTGAGAAGGCAAGAGTCCCATCCATATTCGCCGGCCTCATACTCGGTGCCCTCCTCGCGGTCTACAACCCGTTCCCCGCCATGACCGCTTCCGAAACGTTTACCTTCTTGGCCGAGCTCGGCATGTACTTTCTGCTCTTCCTCATCGGGTTCAAACTCGATCTTGAGCAGTTGCAACGGTGGGGTGGCTTCATCGTGAGAGGTGCATTCGTCATTATCCTGCTTGAGGCCATCTTCGGCAGCCTTTTGGTCCACTTCGTGTTCGGCTATGACTGGTTCATCTCCGTCCTAGTGGCCTTGTCCTTCGCTACTGTGGGCGAGGCGATCCTTGTACCCATTCTCGATGAGTTCAACGCCGTGAACACTCGGCTGGGGCAGGCGATCATCGGGATCGGCACACTAGACGACATCATCGAGGTCCTCGTACTCATTCTTGTGATGTTTGCGATAGGTACACACGGAGACTCCGGGTCGAGCCTGATCCTGGCCCTCTCTTCCTTGTTCGGACTGGGTCTATTAACCTACGGGCTCACACGGCTGAGAACAGGGGCCCAAAAGTTCAGCGTATTGCGGTTAGACACGCTCTTCCTATTCGTGTTATTGGCCCTGTTCCTGTTCGTTGGGGTGGGGGAATATGCTCACGCTGCGGCGATCGCCGCCTTGCTGGCCGGCATAGGACTCAAAGCCTTCCTGCCCAGGGAGCGGCTCGAGCCGATCGAGACAGAGCTGCGGACACTCTGCTACGGGTTCTTTGCCCCAATATTCTTCGTGTGGGTGGGGCTGGCCCTCGATATCGAGTTCCTGACCGCCTATCCATTGCTCGTCGTACTGGTCGTTGCGGTCTCCAAAGGGACGAAACTCCTTGGCAGCTTCTTGGTGGCCAGGAACGAGCTAGGCACGAAGCCGTCCATCTTGCTTGGTATCGGTCTTTCCGTGCGCTTCAGCACGAGCATCGTCATTGTCAAGATCTTGTTCGAGAATGGTCTGATCGGCGGAGACCTATACTCCGTGCTGGTGGCATCAACTATGGCCTTCAAGTTTATCGTTCCTGTCCTGTTCGCCCATCTTCTAGTAAGATGGCGTATCGCCGGCTTGCAGTAAATGGTGTGGAAGAAGGTGACAAGAACCTGTGATTCTCATCTGACGTCTAGGTATAATGCCTCTCGTCTTACGCGATTGTGAGGTTAGAGGAGGGAGTATGGATCTTCGCATTGAGAGTCGGAACGTCACCATGACGCCTCGCTGGAAGACCGAGATCGAAGAACGAATGGCTGATCTCCAGGAGGGACACGATGATATCACCCATGCGAGAGTCACATTGACCAAGAACCGCCATCACAAGAAAGCAGGGAAGGTGGCCCAAGCACTCGTGGTTGTCACATTGCCCCGCAAACATATTTTTACTGCGAGGAAGGAGGAAAAAACATTCGAGGAAGCCATACGAGCAGCGTTTGCGGCCGTCGAGATCGAGATTGACAAGTTTAGAGACAAGCGCGCCTCGAAGGAGGTGCGCATGCCGGTGATCCCACTGCGCGGAGTCGTTTGGAAATTATTTCGTGATGAGGGATACGGATTCATTTTGCAGGAAGGTGGGGGAGAGGTCTATTTCCATCAGAACGCACTGCACGGCTTGAAGTTCGAGGACCTTGAGGATGGTACCGAGGTCGCCTTCAACGTTGAGGATGGGGACAAGGGGCCCCAGGCAACTACCGTGAACCCCGTGCCGACCTTCCCATAATTGCCCGATGCCTTTCCTGAGTCAGGGACGATGTCATTCGGTGAGATCCTGTGCTCTGAAAGTGCGCGGTCGGGCGAAGCAAGGCAACGTCTTATTGTTATCTGGTGCGCCCGGCAGGACTTGTCCTCTGGCCCGGCGACCTCGCTGACGGCCTCGGCAAGCTCAGCCTGTTCCTCCCAACCGTCGGCGCTCCGTCGCGTCACATCCCTTGGTCAATTCATATTCTTCGGTTGGGCTTTGACCCTGCAAACTGTGGGTCCTGTGGGCGGGAGCTGTACTACCTGGGAGCCCTCATTTTTTTGGTCGCCCTGTTTTTGTCGTTCTCCGGTTGGTTGAGGAGAAGCATGGAATGAGTCGCATGGCAGAGGATCGCGGCAAGAAGACACCGCATTCGCTCGCTTCGGGAGATACTCCTCGCTGGCATATTCTCTCATCCGCCGAAGCAGCAAACCGGTTGGGAGTTGAACTTCAATCCGGCCTGGCCTCATCCGAGGCGGAACGGCGGGCTCTGGAGTACGGTGCGAACGAAATTCGGGAGCATAGGGCCAGAAGTCCGTGGCGGATGTTCCTCGACCAGTTCACGGACTTCATGATCCTCGTGTTGATTGTCGCCGCCATCATCTCGGGTGTCATTGGGGACGTTGTCGACACGATCGCGATTCTCGTTATCGTTCTCCTGAACGGCCTGCTCGGTTTCGTGCAGGAATATCGCGCCGAGCGCGCCGTGGCTGCCCTCAAGATGCTAGCGGCTCCGAGCGCACGAGTGCGCCGAGGGGGGCAAGTGCTGACCGTCGCCGCTCCCCGACTCGTGCCAGGGGACATTGTGATGGTCGAGTCCGGCAACGTGGTCCCGGCCGACCTGCGGCTCGCTGAAGCCGTTCAGCTGAAGGTGGACGAGGCGGCCTTGACCGGGGAGTCTGTGCCTGTGGAAAAGCGAACCGCCAGCCTTGGCGAAGCGGACTTGCCCATAGGTGACCGCTTCAACTTGGCCTATAAGGGGACTCTTATCACTTACGGCCGAGGCAGCGGCGTGGTCGTGGGCACCGGGATGCAGACCGAGCTGGGCAAGATCGCCACGCTTTTGCGCGAGGAAGAGGCAGTCAAGACCCCGCTCCAAAAGCGACTGGCGGTGTTTGGAGAACGGTTGGCCATGGCTGCCTTGGCTATTTGCGCCATCATCTTCGTCTTCGGAGTGTTGCGCGGCGAATCGCTGATCCTGATGTTTCTCACCGCCGTCAGCCTTGCGGTGGCCGCCATCCCTGAAGCACTCCCAGCTGTTGTGACCATCTCGTTGGCCCTCGGGGCACGCACCTTGGTCACCAAGGATGCGCTCATCCGGCGTCTTCCCGCCGTGGAGACCCTGGGCTCGGTGACCTTCATCTGTTCGGATAAGACCGGGACGCTGACCCAGAATAAGATGCGGGTTGAGCAGCTTTATGCAGCCGGGCTGGTAGAGAAGGAGGTTCGACAAGTCCGTCCGGACAAAGAGCCCTGGAATTTATTGTATCGGGCCATGGCGCTGAGCAACGACGCTGTTCGTAATGACCGTGGGGAGGAGATCGGTGATCCTACGGAAGTCGGCCTGTACCTGGCTGCGCTGGAGGCAGGATTCGACAAAGCGATGCTCGAGGCGACAGCACCACGCCTCGCGGAGATTCCCTTCGATTCGGATCGGAAGTGCATGACGACATTCCACAAGGATTCAGGCGGAACGATTTCCTTCACGAAGGGAGCGCCGGAACGGGTGGTGGAGCAGTGTGAGACCGCATTGAACGGGTCGGGTCCCGCGCCGATCCAAGCGGAACAGATCTTAATGCGCGCGGATCAAATGGCCGCGGATGGCCTCAGGGTGTTGGCCGTGGCCTATCGTGCCTGGCCCGAACTCCCAGCAGAGCTCTCACCCGCCACGGCTGAACGGAAGCTCACGTTTCTGGGGTTGGTCGGGTTGATGGACCCACCACGCGAGGAAGCTCGTGAGGCCGTCACCATGTGCAAGACTGCAGGGATCACCCCGGTGATGATCACCGGCGACCATCCGGCCACAGCCGGAGCGGTTGCCGCACGCCTCGGAATCGTTGCAGACGGTCACCCAGCCATGACCGGCCAAACCCTGGCGCGGCTTTCTCTCGAGGAATTTAAGGAGCGAGTTGAGCAGGTCCGGGTCTATGCCCGCGTGGCACCTGAGCAGAAAATCAAGATCGTCAAGGCTCTCCAGGACAAGGGGGAGTTCGTAGCCATGACCGGGGATGGGGTCAACGACGCCCCTGCGCTAAAACGGGCCGACATTGGCGTCGCGATGGGGCTGACAGGAACCGATGTGGCGCGGGAGGCCGCCCCCATGATCCTGCTGGACGACAATTTCGCCACAATCGTGACAGCGGTGCGGGGGGGACGCCGGATATTTGACAACATCCGCAAGTTCATTAAGTACACGATGACGAGCAACGCTGGCGAGATCTGGACGATCTTTCTGGCCCCATTTCTTGGGCTGCCGATCCCGCTCTTGCCCATCCACATTCTGTGGATCAACCTGGTCACTGATGGATTGCCTGGCCTCGCCTTGGCTGTGGAACCGGAGGAGAAAGGGATCATGCAGAGGCCGCCCAGACCACCCCGCGAGAACATATTTGCGCATGGCATGTGGCAGGATATCATCTGGGTGGGACTGCTGATGGGTGGAGTTTGTATTTTCGTCCAAGCCTGGGCCTACCACACAGGATCCGCCCACTGGCAGACGATGGTCTTTACGGTCTTGACCCTGTCCCAGATGGGCAACGTGCTGGCCTTGCGGTCGGAGAAAGAGTCCTTCTTCAAACAGGGCCCCTGGTCCAACCGTCCACTGCTCGGTGCCGTGCTGTTGACCTTCGGACTGCAGATGGCCACGATTTATGTTCCGGCGCTGAATCCCATTTTCAAGACCGAACCACTCACGATAGACGAGCTCGCCTTTTGTCTCCTGCTCTCGTCCGTGGTCTTTGTGGCAGTTGAAATCGAAAAGTGGCTGATCCGGCGAGGGCTGTTTTCCTGGTCATGATTCAAATAGGGAC
>JBHICF010000080.1:0-8397 GCA_046759485.1 Nitrospiraceae bacterium | reverse complement strand
GAAAAGTGGCTGATCCGGCGAGGGCTGTTTTCCTGGTCATGATTCAAATAGGGACAAAACACGGACAGTGGGGGAAAACGGGGCAACGCGAGACGGCGCAACGTCGCGGAAAATTTGGTGCGCCCGGCAGGACTTGAACCTGCGGCCTGCGGGTTCGAAGGCTGTCTAAGTAATATTTTCTTACTCCATGGTCTTGCGTCTGGTTTCCCGCTTTATCTAATCATTCAATGGCTTGACACAATTCTATATGTTTAGGCCCTTTCTATTTATTCTGGTCTTTTTGGCTTGGTTTTAGCACAAATTTAGCACAGCGCAGGTTTAGCAATAGTAGCTCACTCAAGTTCATGGGTCCATGGTTCGAATGGCACCATGTTGGCACCAACGCTTGAAATCCACCAGATTCCAACCTATTGCGAGTTGGCAACTGATGCGTGATCAGCGGGCCGGATAAGCTCGCGCTGAGCCTGTGGCTGAGGTTATTTGCCTCGTTGGCTCCTCCACGCTCTCCTCAGTTTTCCTCACCTGCCGTGCGGTTGACAAGTTGAGAAAATGGGGGCTGGTGTAAGCGCGCGTTTCCGGGGACGCTTGCTCCTTGCCATACGCTTCTTCTCGACCGGCATTCCAGGGAGTACGTGATGAATGACCTACTAGGAGAGTCACACCAATAGGAGAGCGAGGGTGCCACCACCGACCACAGCCGCAAGCCCCGGTAACAAGCGCATCGCCAGATTCCAACTTCCGAGCCATAATGCGACACAGCCCTTGACGAGCGTGTTTGTGAACGCGGCAAGGGTGATGGCTATGACAGCAGAACCAGTGCTGAGACCGTGTCGATGGAATTGCGCCACGGAAAGCGTGATGGCATCCACATCGGTTGTCCCGGCGAGCACACTCGACACATACAACCCCATGTCACTGAACATGGTCTGTGCCGCCTTGCTCACAAAGATCACGAGAGCGTAAAGCAGGCCGAACTGGAGAGCTGGCCATAGTTCGAGGGGGTTCCTATGACGTATGGGTTCGGATTCGTGAAGGTCGCTCTTTCCTCTCAAGAAACTCGAGAGTGCGATGCCGTAACTGAGTATGGTCATTGCGCCCAGTGGCCACACGAGGACTGGCACCAAACTGAAGTCCACGACCGCAATGATGATCAGAATGCGCACGAACATGGTGCCTGAGGCTGCGAGGATGCCTACGGTCGCAAGGCTGATGGTTCTTGGGTCCTGACGTGCTCGAGTTGCGAGACTCACCGTCACCGCCGTTGAAGACACCATACCGCCCACTATCCCTGTTACCGCTAAACTCCTGCTGTCCCCCAGAATACGGGCAGCGATGTACCCCAGAAAGCTGATGCTGGCGATCAACACGATCATCAGGCCTATGTTGAAGACGTTGAGCACGTTGAGCGGGTCGACCGTGCGGTTGGGAAGAAGGGGCAAGACAACCAGTGCGAGTATGGCGAATTTGGCCGTCGCAAAGATATCTTCATCCGATACCTTCGCGACCACGTCATGGAGCGGCGCTTTGAAGGATAACAGAGCCATCACAGTCCCAGCGCTTGCGACGATGAGGATGTACCGCTGGCCTGTGCTTAAGGGCAGATCGGGTAGAAGGGCAAGAGCTCCGAGGAGAAAAGTGATGAGCGCTGCTACTTCAGTGGTGACCCCCGTGACAGCATCTCGCGCGCGCTCTTGATAATAGAACACGGCGAGGAAGGCCCCGACCACCAGCAGGGATCCCAGCACTAACCAGACTCCGAGTGTCTGGGACAGGAATGCTGAAAGCGCCCCGGAAAGGGCGATGAGCGGAAAAGTTCGAACTCCGCCGATGCGCCGCTTTTTGTGCGAGGCCATGGATTGCTCGCGTTCTAGTCCAATTAACGCTCCAGCCGCCAGAGCAATCAAGAATCCCAGGAAGACTTCGCCGAATGAAGATTCCATCATTTGCCTGCATGTTCCTGCAGCTTGTCCTCCCAGATCAGGCCCCTCAGGCTGCTATATCGGACATCAGGCCTGATGGCAAAGAATTCCATCATGACCAGCGTGCTGAGTGCCAGACAGAGGACGTTAGGTCTCCACAATCAGGCTCCCGGCCACGGAAATATCAAAACCGGACAAGGAGCTTGATGAAGCACCGCATGGCATTGGCTACCCAACACGCGGCGAGTAATTCCTTTCCGACCACGGGAACCCATCAGGATCAGATCGGAATTGCTCTTCGTCGCCTCGTTCAGAATGACGCTTGCGGGTGTCCCTATGATGGCAGTCGCTTTGGCCCGGTACATGTCTGTCGGCAGCTGAGCTGCGACCTCGTCAACAAAAGACAGGGCTTTCTGGAGAACTTCTTCCTTCATTGCCTCAGCGACCGAACCACCGGCTGGCCAGGGAGGTGGTGCGAAACTCACAGCGGTCAGAACGGTCAGATCTACTGCCTCACGAAACGGCTTTCCCGCTGCAAACTGGATCGCGGCTTGCGCATCCTCTTGGCCCTGCACCGCCAGCAGAGCGTGACGTAGCCTCGGCAGGGGATGCTTCACCGTCAGGACCGGACGGTGGGCCTGGGAGACTACGCGATGAGAGACACTCCCCAGGACCAATTCCTTCAGTGGACCATAACCGCGGCTGCCCATCACAATCAAATCAACGTGCTTCTTCTCGGCAACTGACAGGATGAGGTCGGCGGGCTTCCCCACTACCAGATGCCTCCTGAGAGGAATTGAACCGAGAGTCAGGAGAGACGCCGCTTGATCCAACATGCGCTCCCCCTCATTTCGCATTTGCTGCTCAACCGTAGCGTAAATATCAGCCGAAATTTCGGGATCAATGCCCGGGTAGGCAGGCTTAGGAACGTCGAGTACATATAGGAGGATCACCTCCTCTGGAGGAGACAACTCCCTCAGCGCCCGTGCCGCTTCGTAGGATTGGTCTGACCCGTCGACTGCTATTAAGATTCGCATGTAGGTCTCCCTAACCTGCTTAAGAAGAGCTAGCCGTCAGGGGGGCACAGCCTACTCTTCAAGGTCGATGCGGTGTATTCACCAGTATTCAAGAGGGCAAGCCCTGTGCCATAACAGAGCAACGTAATCACTTAGCCCGCCGCTTGCGATAAGCCTCTGGCTGAGGCGATTTGCCTCGTTGGCTCCTCCTCGCCCTGCCCCAGTTTTCCCCATCTGCCGTGCGGGTGACTAGTGGATAAAACAGGGGCCTGTGTAAACGCTTGCCGCCGTGAGGGCTTGCTCCTTAGCCATACTCTGTACAGGTAAGCACGTATCTTGCACCATCAGCGAAGCGGATACTTGTGCTTCCTGAAGAACCCTAATGACCGGAGCACGGCGTTCAGACACCGTCAACTCGACATCGCCGGCTTGCCTCAATCGGAGGTAGGACTATGTGTTTCGTCGCCAGCTTGATGCCAGCGACCATGTTCGCCGTCATCGGGTATTTTGTCCTGTTCGCTTCTACCAGAGCAGAAGGACCTGTTTACATAATTGGTCGCGTGTTGGCCATTTGGATATTTTTCCTGGCCCTGATGTTTCCGGTCATGGGCGCCTACGTCGTGATTTCTGGGCTTTGCCCCATGGAGGCAATGCTGGGCCAGATCGAAGCGGTCCCCGCGCAACAATGAAGTGAGGGTCGTTCTCCAACGAGTATTTTGTTCGGCTTGCACACCGACCCCAAGGAGTGAGGACCATGCGAGAAGTGAGCTGTGAAAGCAACAGCGAGATGATGGCGATGATGTCGGAGATAATGGAAGGTTGTGGACCACAAATGATGATGGACATGATGCCTCATTGTGTCGGCATGGTGGTCCAGAAGGTGCCCAGCGAGAAGCGGACGGAGTTCGTCTTGAAACTGGTTGGGACTTTGGTTGAGCGAGGGTCGACGGGGATGTCAGAACAGGAGAAGAGAGAGTTTTTCGCGAAAGTCGCTGAACGTGTCAAATAGTGAAGCAGCGTTACCAGAGGTGCGTCCTTGGCGATTTCAAAGCAAGAGGTCAGCGCAATATACCAACCGCACGCGAAGCGTTACGACTTCGCTCTGCAGCTGTATCGGCTGATCGGGTCGCGCATCGAAGCCTACCGGTTGCGCGCCGTCGAGCTCCTACGTCTGAAACACGGAGATTGCGTGGTTGATCTCGCGTGTGGGACCGGGTTGAGTTTTCCCCTGATCCTCGACCGAATAGGATCGGAAGGCCGATTGATTGGCGTCGATCTCAGCCCGGGGATGCTTGCATGCGCGCGGGAACGGGTGGACTGCGCCGGTTGGAAGAACGTGGAGCTCGTTCCGTCAGACATGGCGACCTATCACTATCCGGAACGGGTCAATGCCGTGCTGACGGTTGGCGCGCTCGGATATGTGCCGGAGTACGAGCACGTGATCGAACGGGCCAAGCATGCCCTGGTTCCCGGTGGCCGGCTAGTCATCCTCGATGGCAAATGGCCTGAACGTTGGCCATTCTGGCTGTTGAAAGTCTTTGTCTGGTTATTTCGGCCATTCGGGTTGACCCTTGATTATTTCGATAGTCATCCGTGGGAATCGGTCGCACGCTTGTTCGTGGAGACCGCGTTCGAAGAGATGTATGGGGGTGCAATCTATGTTTCATCGGGGACAGTACCATCGTCTGCAGCGTAACAAACGGAACGAACTACTAGTAGTTGCTAGAGTGGCTCAGATGAGCTGTCTGAGTTCCATAGGAGAGGGGCACTAACTCCTTATCGTTGAAACACACGAGGAGGACGCCATGGCATGGGATATTAGAACGAAAATTGTACGGAAAGTAGCCACGATCGATGAGCATAGATCCACGTTGGAGGCGGCGATATTAATGACAGAGGAATTCATCGGTTCGGTGGTTGTCACCAATTCTTCTGGAATCGCCGGTGTCTTTACCGAGCGTGATCTTATGATGAACGTGGTTGGCAAGAGGAAGGATCCGGAAAAGGTAAAGATAAAGGATGTGATGCTAACTGACCCGAGCAAGGTTGCTCCTAAGGATACCGCTAGCCATTGTCTGGACCTAATGAAGAAACATCGATGTCGTCACCTCCTGGTCTTCGATGGTGATGAGTTCGTTGGCATCGTCTCCCTCCGTGACATGGTTGCGCTCATGATAGATGAGAAGGAAGACCTAATTGGGTGCCTCAATCGCTATATCACCTCCTGAGATGCTGTGATAGTGCACTGCCTCCTTTCTCCTACACGAACCTCAGTTGTTTCAATTTTAAATCGACAGGGACTCAACAGGTCTTTTCAGTTGAGTGTGATATTGTTTTGTGTTGCCGGAACAGGACCACAATCAGTATTGATACGATGTGGCACGTCAATGAACCAATAGTGGGTCGATCGCACCAAGAATAATAGAGGTCAAGTGACAGTTCATACTTTTTTTCTATACCTGCTCATTATTCTCTTGACCGCTCGGGTGTTCGCTGAGATCGCTGATCGCTTTCGCGCACCAAGGGTCATGGGTGAACTGTTTGCGGGGGTTCTCCTCGGGCCAAGCCTATTGGGTTGGATCGAACCGGTTACGGTCATTAAGTTGCTCGCGGAGATCGGCATCATCCTGCTTTTATTCGAGGTGGGTCTTGGGACTGATGTAAAGCGTCTCGTGCGAACTGGAATGGAATCGTTTGTGGTGGCTATGGCTGGGTTTGCTGCGCCCTTCGTGCTGGGATTCGCACTGGCCTACTGGATGTTCGGTCTCTCACTCCTCGTGTCTCTGTTCATCGGAGGAACATTGACCGCGACCAGTATCGGCATCACCGTACGGGTCCTGATGGATCTGAAACGCCATCAAGGCCGAGAAGGGCAGATCATTTTAGGGGCGGCGGTCTTGGACGACGTGTTGGGTGTGGTCCTGCTGGCCCTATTGTATGAATTTTCCATCGGCGGTGGGGTCAACGTCATCAATGCGAGCAAAGTCCTCATATTCGTCGGGACCTTTTTTGTGCTGGCGCCTATTGCCGCGAGGTTTGTCTCGCTGATTATTAAACGGTTTGACCAGGTCACCAAAATTTCCGGTCTGATCCCGACATCGGTTGTGTCCTTAGTGCTATTTTTTGCCTGGCTCGCTCATGCGGTAGGGGCACCAGAGCTATTGGGGGGCTTTGCCGCGGGGTTGGCCCTTTCAAGACGATTTTTTCTGCCGTTCGGGGTGGCCCTACACAGCGATCCAGTGTTTGCGCACCGCATTGAGGCTCAAATGAAGCCGATCATTTACCTGTTCACGCCAATTTTTTTCGTGACGGTCGGGTTATCCCTCAACTTGCAAGAGATTGACTGGGGCTCCCCCTTCATCTGGGTGTTTTCTCTTTCACTGTTTGTCACCGCCGTGGTAGGGAAGGTTGCGGGCGCACTGCTCATAAGGGAACCATGGCCCGTACGGTGCATAATCGGTGTCGCCATGATTCCCCGAGGGGAAGTTGGCCTCGTCTTCGCAGAGTTGGGCCGGGCAAGCGGGATATTCACCAATGAGGTCTACGCAGGCATGGTCATCATTATTTCACTCACCACCGTGTTCCCACCGCTCGCAGTAAAGTGGCTCTATAACCTGTACGGTCGTCGACTACCACTCAAAGCTGGGGGAGCTTAACTCTGAAGGAGCCCTGGGTTTCAGGGATACCAGGAAAAGAGGATCGGATGGGGGTGTGGGTGGATGCCAACCCGATGCCGCCGTGGGAGTGGCGCTCAGGGAGGAAGCGGTATCGGTGAAGCCCTGGCAACAGCTTGACACCACTGCTCTTGTAACGAGGCATGGAGCTGAGTAGGACAAAGATGAACGCCGAATTTCGTCATGAGATCGAGGTAGCGGCTCGCCTCGCCCGCTCGGCAGGAGCGATCATCATGCAAATCTATCAAACTAAGTTCGTCGTGAAGTCCAAGGGTAAGGAGGGTCCTGTGACAGAAGCAGATCAGCGTGCGAATGACGTAATCGTCGAAGGTCTGCAGCGAGAGTTTCCGAGAGATGGAATCTGTTCGGAGGAACGACCGGTGTGTGTTGGAGAACAGCAGGACGGGCGGGTGTGGTATGTGGACCCCCTAGACGGCACACGGGAATTCGTCGAGAAAAGAGACGAATTCTCGGTGATGATTGGTCTCGCCATCGATGGTCAAGCTCTTTTGGGGCTTGTGTATAGGCCGACGGATGGGGCGCTCTTCGGCGGCATCGCTGATCGAGGGGCCTGGCATGAGGAGCACGGAAGGCGAGTCCGGCTCACAGTGACAAGTGAAACAGATCCGCGTCGGCTTCGGCTGGCTGTCTCAAGATCCCATCGCGATAGGCTGATTGACGACATGCGGGTTCGCATCGGGATCACACAGGAGACGCGATGCGGCAGCGTCGGTGTGAAAATCGCGCTTCTGGCGACTCGGCAAGCGGATGTGTACTTGGAACCCTCCGGCGTCACGAGTGCCTGGGATATCTGTGCGCCCGAAGCGGTGTTACGCGGGGCAGGAGGGCGCGTGACTGACCTCGCCGGTGATCCCCTCGTGTATGCAGCGCACAATGTACGCAACCGACGAGGGCTTGTGGCCACGAATCGCGCGTGCCATGATGATGTGGTCGCTGCGATTGCGCCGGTGGTACGCGAAGCCAAGCTGATCTGATAGGTGATCGCTCGCCACCTAAACGTATCGTCTGGAACGCCTATCCCTCCCGGGGCCAATTCACTTGGCTCTACCCGTTCAGTCTGATCGCTGCGTTGTGAGGTATTCTCTTCATGCTGTCCGATAACCAAATCATTCGAGAGATCGATGACACGAATGGCGAGCTGTACGTTCGGGCGGTTCATGGCCAGCCTTAGGCCTCTCTGTCGGATCGATTGCCATCCTCACGCTCGTATGGTTATTGGCCAGAGGCACCATGTTTCGCTTCGCCTGTCATGGGCACGAATCTCACAGATATCAATCGAGTGCGGTAAAATCCTTCCTCCGTGCGGCGGATCAGAACAAGTTCCTGCATGAATCCTCCCAGGGGCAGGATCAGACGGCCTCCGATGGCAAGCTGCTCGAGTAACGGTTGAGGAACGTGATCGGACGCTGCGGTGACAATGATGGCATCAAAAGGCGCTTCTTCAGGCCATCCTTGATAGCCATCACCGACCCGCACCCTCACATTGTTATAGCCGAGCGCCACGAGCGCACCTGCTGCTCGCTTCGCCAGGGGCTCAACAATTTCAATGGTAAGTACCTTGTCCACGATTTCGGCTAAGATCGCAGCTTCGTAGCCGGACCCCGTCCCAATCTCGAGCACTTTCTCGTCATACCGTAGCTCTAGAGCCTCCACCATCAAGGCAACAAGGGATGGCTGCGACACCGTCTGGCCATATCCGATAGGGAGAGGGGTGTCCTCGTAAGCCCACGCGGCCTGGACCTCTGGGACGAATCGGTGGCGCGGGAC
>JBHICF010000079.1:0-8488 GCA_046759485.1 Nitrospiraceae bacterium | reverse complement strand
CCGATGAGTCTTGACTATGTGAAATTCTCCCCAGGTTTTGAGCGCTTCATGCCGAAGGAATATCGGGATATGGTCGAGCATGGTCCCTTCGGGAAAAAGACAACCGTGTCGCAAGTGGGAACTTTCAAGGAAATCTTGGAAGAGCACCCAATGTGCGCTGGCTGCGCCATGACGTTGTTTATTCGGCTCGCCATCATCGCGTTCCCGAACCCCGAAGACACCATTACTGTCGGCACCGCCGGCTGCGGACGGCTCGCCATCTCCCAGGCGGCGATTCCGTTTGTGTACGGTAACTACGGAGACCAGAATGGTGTTGCCAGTGGACTGTCGAGAGGGCTCCGGCTCCGATTCGGCGATAAACCCAAGGACGTGGTAGTGATGGTTGGCGATGGCGGCATGGCGGATATCGGATTTTCTGCTACCCTCCATTCCTGGTTCCGGAAAGAAAAATTCACGACGATCATGCTGGACAATGAAGTCTATGGCAATACTGGCGGCCAGGAAAGTGGCATGACGAACTCGGGCGCCGTGTTGAAGATGGCCCCACTGGGAAAGAAGTTTGAGAAGATGGACATGCTCGGCATGGCAAAGGTGTCCGGCTGCGCCTATGTGGCAACGGTGGTTCCGAACAACCCGCGGCGGGTGGAAAGCGTGATCAAGAAGGCGGTGCTGATTGCCCGCGAAGTTGGGCCGACCTATATCCAGGCTTACACCTCCTGCAACATCGAATATGCCATTCCGACCGACAAGGTGATGGAAGACGCCAAGACGGTGGAGAACGACCGTTACCAGTTCACCGAGTTCGTTAGTGAGGAGGCCAGGCAATTCCTTGCCGATCGCTACGGCTACAAGGAGTTTGCGCCCAAGCCAGCAAGTGCAGGCGCGATTTCCCAGTCCTAACTCGGTGGGGAGCTCCGTGGCCTCGCGGTTCAATTAAGAGGGGGAGGGGCGATGGCAAAACGATTCAACATTCGGATGGCCGGCGTGGGTGGTCAGGGAGTGGTCACAGGCTCCCATATCCTTAGCACGGCCGTCATTAATGCAGGTGGAGAGAGCACGATCGTCCCGTTCTATGGTTCAGAAAAACGCATGGCGCCCGTGGAGAGCTACGTGCGTGTTTCAGACGAGCCGATCTACGAGATCGGTGAGATTACCTTTCCTCACATTATCATTATCTTCCACCCCCAAGTGATCACCCACGGCAAGTCCTATACGATGCCATTCTATTTTGGGCTCAAGGAAGATGGGGTGGCGCTGATCAACCATGATGGGCCGATGAAGTTGCACAAGGACAACCAGGCCGAGCTCGAAGAGCGTCGCGCCAAGTTGTATTACCTGCCTGCCACCAAGCTCTCGCTTGATGTCGCCGGAATGGACCTAGCCACTAACATGGCGCTGATGGGTGCGATCGGGTGTATCACCGGATTGACCACGATCGATGCGCTCGGCCAGGCTGTCAAGGACCGCTTCCTCGGTAAAGGCTTCGTCGTGTCGGGAGGGACGGCGGCCTTGGATAGCGTCGTCGAGCGGAAGTTCAAGAAGAAACAGGAGCTCATCGACAAGAACGTCGCGGTGATCCAAGCAGGATGGGAGTTTGCTGAAACTAATGGCTGGGCGGCTGGCAAGAAGGCGGATGCGGCAGCAGCCACAGCCTAACGAAACAGAGAGGACTCCATGTATCTTGTAGCGGATATCAACGTCGATATTTGTGCAGCGACCAGTTGCAAGCTCTGCACACAATACTGCCCCGAGGCGAACACCATCCTGTACAACAATGATGCAGGGAAGGAGAAAGGCCTCAAGTATGGATCGGCCTATGTCGCCGTGGATCGGTGCAAGGGCTGCGCCCAGTGTGTCTGGGTCTGCGACAACATGGCCAAGCATAACGCGATCAAGATGGTCATGATCGATCAGCTGCCGAATGCAGCGCTGACGGATTACGTGACGTATGGCGAGAAGACAACGCAGGCGCATCTGCCCAGCCCAGTTGGCGGGTGAACGGGAGGCTCAACCACGTGGGTTCTGCAGAGAAAACGAACGAGCGAATCATCGTCCCAGGCCCTGCCGGATTTCATCCTCCCTCTGCCGCACAACTCGGAGTCTCTCTCCCTGACCCAGGGCAGGGCCTCATGTACGGGATCCTGGAGCCCAAAGAAGAAAAGGTCATGGAGGAGATGGCCCGCAAGATGCTGACCAGCCCCAACGCAACGATCTTTCCTGGGCCATTGATTCTTTGGGCCTGGAACGAACACGCTGTTGAGAAGGCCAAAGCTCTCTTGGAAATCGCGGCCCAGATCCCCGACGTCTTGATCATCCCCATGCCGGATTACCGTCCCAAATATCCCCGAGTGGATCCGGAGGAGGTCATCAATCCAAACCACCCCAATTTGACCATTTGGGGTAACAAGATTGAGGCGTGCATTTTTGTTGGTGTGCATTGTCACTACGCCAACCTGACGTTGAAGATGATCAGGGCCGGAACGAATTGTTGCACGTCCGCGATCTGTGCAGAACAGGGCCACGAGGATGCGATGCTGACGGTTCGGGATTCCGACACCGCCAAGCTCAAACGGGTCGCGCAGGTGTTCAAGCGCGTGCGCGAGGAGATGAAGATTAAGCTGCCCAAAAATGGTGAGAATGTCCGGTTTACGGGTACCCAGTCCAAGGTGCACGGTGGGCAGACTCACACCAACCCCCTGGCCTTGATGCCCACTGCTGAGGGGGTTGCGAGCGCCGCCGCCTTCGGACACAAACCCGAGCAGATGCAGCGCGAAGCATAGCCAAGCGCGCCACTGAGAAGAGGGGTGACACGATGAGCGAATCACTGGAAGCCGACGTCAAGACCAACCCGCAAGGCGATCCGGTTACAAGCCTCGAGCCTGAACAGAAGACCAACCCACAAGGCGATCCCATTACCAGCGTTGCCGCCCCGAAGACTGATGGCAAGAAAGATCCTCATGCGGAGGCGAAGCAGCAAAAGGTTGTCACACCCGAGTATCTGTTCTCTGAAGCGCCGCGAACCCGCGAGTTCATCACGGGGAGCGAGTCAGCGAAGGAGGCGGTGCGGCGGTCGAATGTTGACCTCTCCGTGGCGTACCCTATCACCCCGCAAAGCGAAACGATGCAGCTGATCGGAGTCTTGTACGGGGAAGGTTATGTGAAAGAGTACTATCGTGGCGAGGAGGAGTATGGCGTCATGTCGGCCATTGCTGGCGCGTCGCGGGCTGGGGTGCGGTGCTTCACCGCCACCGCCGGACCGGGGACGCTACGCGGTCTCGAACCCATCGCCTCCTGGCCCGGACACCGGCTGCCTGCCGTAGCCATGTTCACGTGCCGGGTTGTGAATGCGCCCCTGGCCATTCAGCCGGACAACATCGAGATCTCTTATCTCCTCAACTGTGGGATGATCGTGTTCCATGCCGAGAATCAGCAGGACATGTTCGACTTTATCATGAAAGGGTTCATCATCAGCGAAATGAACGATGTGACGCTACCGGTCGGTGTCTGCTGTGACGGGTTCTTCGTCACGCATGCGCGCGGGTACGTCCGCATGCAGGACCGTAGCATGAAGTTGCCGCCACGCGAGGCCTGGCGGGGTGCCGTGCCCGTTCTGGACGCTGAGAACCCGCCGGCGCGTCTCTCGCGGGATGCACCTGTACAGAAGTCGAACTTCATGGCGTACAACATCCACGCCGTCTGGCAGCAGGAGATCTGGGCCGCGGTGGAGCGCTCGCGGAAATACATCAACAAGTATATGGACGGCCTGTGTACGGCCGAGAACACCGAAGGGGCGGAGGCGATCCTGATCGCGTCAGGGAGCGCCGCGGCCCAGTCGCGCGAAGCGGTCCGGTTGTGTGCCGAAAAGGGCATTCAGGTCGGGCTGGTCAAGATTCGCTCGCTTCGCCCATTCCCGACAGCTGAGCTTCGAAAACTCTGCGGAAAGACCAAGCTGATCGTCGTTCCCGAGTTCAACTACGTGGGGTGGTTGGCCAAAGACGTGGCAGCCGCAATCTACGGTCATTCCAAAGCCAAAATCGTGGCCGGCCCGCACGTGTATGGCGGCCAGTCCATGCCAGTGGAATTGATCGTGGACGAGGTCATGGGAGGCCTGACTGGGAAGAAGTCCGGCAATGTTCCGCTGTCGTCGATGATGGGCGACGTGGACCAAGCGGCTGTTGCCCACTTCATGCAAAATATTTGACGCGGCGCGAGCTCGCTGCGCAGAGGTAGAGGTAAAGAGAGCCCGTCCGGGGGATCCGGGCGGGCTCTTTGTTTTGGCGTCAGGGAAAGTGGTAGAAATTACGCTTGGAGGTCATCCTGCACCATCTCCTCGCTATCGGGCATCCCGTACGCGATGAACTTGGCGTAGGACAAATAAATCATGCTGCTGTCGCGCATGGCCTTCGCTCCGTGGGTCATGCGCTCCAATTTAGTCGCGTCAGCGGACTCTGCTGTGCGGAGGGCCACGACTTGCTCCTCCAAGACTTGGTTGTACTGTTTCATGGCTCGCTCGACTTCACGAAAGGCTTGCAAGATCGCGTCAGTCATGACGAACACTCCTGCTGAGTTTCAGGATACACCACGCTCTCGCTGAGGGTCAACAGGCCATGCCGCGTTTGAGAAGTCTTTCTTCCCCCATTCGTCTCGCGCTTTCCGAGATCATCGGTGCGCCGAGTGGGCAAGACTTCAAGGACTTGTGTCGTGGGGTGACGGCCCTCTCTACCCTGTTCACCCGGAATCGCGGTCGCTTGAACGATGCCTATATGACCGACCACAAGCTTCGGTTGGCCTACTTAGCGTACTTCCTCCCTGTAAATCTGGCGAAGGTGCAGGCGCTCTTAGATGAGTTACCGACGCAGGCACGCGAGCTTGCTGCTCCAACTCAACGCCTCCGCCTACTTGACGTCGGATGCGGTCCTGGTACCGGCGCTCTGGCTGTGCTGGATTGGATGCTGCATCAGCCCTGGGGAAGGCAGATGCCGCTCGACGTCGAGTTGTGGGATCGATCAAGACCCGCGCTGCTGGAGGCGCAACGGCTCTGGGCTACCTACGTGCAGTCTTGTGTCGCTCCCAATGTCCGGCTCGTTCCGGTGTGCGTGGATCTCGAGCGGAGTGGATCACTGAACAGGCTGGCGGCCCCAACGAACGGCCCCTTTGATTTGATTGTCGTGGCTAACACGCTGAATGAGCTTTATAGTACGGTGCGAGATCCGATCCGCCGGCGAGCGAAGCTTGTGTCGAAGCTCCTGGATCGCCTTGAGCCGCACGGGACGCTTCTCATTATTGAGCCGGCGCTTCGAGCGGTATCTCGGGAGCTTCATCGGGTCAGAGACGTGCTCGTCGCGCAAAACGCGTGCACCGTCTACAGTCCCTGCCTGCACGAACTTTCGTGCCCAGCGCTTGTGAAAGAGGGTGATTGGTGCCATGAAGAACGCCCGTGGTCACCGCCGCCAACCGTGGCCAGCATCGATCAGGTCGTCGGCTTCATCAAAGATGCGCTGAAGTTCTCGTATCTCGTTCTGCGGAGGGACGGCCGGACCCTCGCGACACGGGGTCTTGAAATCTTCCGTGTCGTGAGCGAGTTGAGACACATGAAAGGTGAGACGCGCGCGTGGTTATGCAATGAGACAGGACGGGTGGAAGTAGGACGACTGGATCGAGAGCGGACGCAGGGCAATGTCACGTTCGACCAGTGGCACCGGGGCGCGATCGTCAGGGTAGCGGACATCGTCCGGAGCGCCCACCAGGGCAAAGAAACGCATGTCAGGCGAATTACCGCCCGGTCGGGGGTTGAAGTAATCAGGTCAGTCTAATCGGTGAGGAAACGGTATCAGTCAGCTTCCGGTTCGGTGTCGCCGTGCTTGTGGGTCACTTCATCCTCTTCGAACAACTCAGCCATTTCCTCTGCAATCATCTCTCGGTCGTTCGGGACTGAGACCAAGGGGATCTCCTTGCGGGTCTCTGGTCCCCGCTTAGGCTCAGGAGAGGATGGTTGGGAATCCTTGGGACTCTTCGCCTTACCCATGGCAGCAGTATACACCAAATGGCATCAAAGCTGGGCTATTCGAATGATTCGAGTGAAGATCTCTCAGTAAACGGGTGCTGACAGGTGTTGCAGGTCACAAAATAGACCGATTCCCGAACCGACATCACGATGCGGAAGTCCAGTGTGACACCCCGGTTCTTGCACGAAGGGCAGGCGATCTCCTTCAACCAATAGGGCATGTCAGGTTGGGTCTGCAGATAAAACTGCATATCAGTGTGGACCGGAAAGGTGTAGCGGCATTGTGTACAAAAGCCTTTGCACTCGCCATCGGGTCCAGCCGAACGCCGATCAACCGAAAACTGGTTTTGCTTGCAGATGGCGCAGCGGACTTCGCTGAGCCTCTTTTCGACTACCTCAGGTGTCACAGCTGCCATTCTTGCCTCGCCCTTCTTTCGGACGTGTGAAGTTGGGGGCCAGCCGGAAGTATATCGGCCTGATCGGTGATCTGCAACTCCCGGATTCTGATAGGTGCGGTTGAGGCAGGCTCCAGGCGCAGGCCTGTGATCTCGGGAGCGGTCAGCATTGCGAAGAAGTATCAACGGGGAGTGCAACTTATTTGGACCGGCACCGGTGCAATCGGTATAATACCCCCTATGCATTACGTGACAGAATCTCTGTTAGTTGGAAACGTGGACGATGTCCAGAAGCCTCCACCGAATACTGGTGGGGTGCTGTTCCTCGCGGCTGAGTTCGATGTGTCGCCTCCCCCTGGAATCGCCTTCGCACGAGTGCCGCTGAAGGAGTTCGGCGAGGCGGATCCGCAGGATGTGAAGCAGGCGGTGGATTGGCTCGAGCAGCAGTTGGCCGCGCATCGCGTGATGGTGTGCTGTCGCGCTGGAATGGGGCGATCAGTCTCTATCGTGATGGCGTATCTCTGCTGCACTGCGGGGATGAGTTACGGCGATGCGTTCCAATTACTCAAGATGAGGCGCCCGGGGGCCACCCCGCTCCCGAAACTGGAGTCAACGATTCAGAAGGTCCAGGAGTTGAGGCGGGTTAGCCAGAATCAATCTTCCACCCGTCATGCAGCGCAAACGCGCCCCCAGAAGCCGGATCCCCGGTAACCCTCCGGACGATCACCCGCGAGCCCTCCATCTCTTACAGGACGAGATCGCGGCGTGCACTATCTGCCCATCCTTAGAGCCCTGGCGCCAGTTCAGCCGTTCGGCCTACGGGAGACCCGGCACGGGCTACCTGATGGTTGGGGAAGCCCCAGGCTATGTCAGCTGGAAGAACGAGCGACGTTTCACTGGACCCGCAGGATTGCTCATCCGGCGTGCCTTGCGTCGGGTTGACCACCCGACGTACTGTGACCTCGAAGACCTCTTCTACTTAACCGATGTCGTGAAATGCCACCCGACTCCGACTGAAAACAGCAGGGCGAATCGATCTCCATCACGCGCGGAGTTGAGTGCATGCTCCGGCTATCTAATGCGGGAGTTTGAAGTCATCCATCCCTCCGTGATCGTCACCTTCGGGAAGCTGGCGACAGAAAGCGTCCAGTGGGTGGCAGACCACACGGCTGTGAGCCAGCCCACGCTAGAACTCATCTCATTTCCCCATCCCTCTCCCCGCAATCAACGGACGATCCTGAGACGCTTCCCATCCATGGAGGCCTTTGAACAGGCTATCAGCGTCGTCTTTGAGAGGCTCATCGCGAGATTGGAACAACGGATTTCCTATGCCTGAGCTACCAGAAGCTGAAGTCGTTGCGGTGCAGCTGAGGACGCGGCTCCTCGGGGCAGTGCTGAAAGACTGTTGGATCGGCCGCCCCGACATCGTCCGTCAGGGACTGCCGGCCGTGGACTGGTACAGGGGTGCCTGCCTGACCGCTATCGAGAGATGGGGAAAAAGTATAGTCCTGACCTTCGCTCGAGGGCAGGAGCTGCGCTACCTCGTCGCGGAGCTCGGCATGACCGGTCTGCTGTTATTCCACGTACCACAAGCGAGTTATCACAAACACATGCATGTGATCTTGACGTTCGAGGGCGGTCGCGAGGAACACCTGCGATACTGGAATCCCCGCCGCTTCGGACGGATCTATCTCCTCGACCCACTCGAACTGGACGGGTTTCTAGCCAGGAGGTTCGGGCACGACCCACTGAAGATGACCTGGGACCAGTTCCGAGGTCTGGTGAGGGGCCGGCGTGGGCGAGTCAAGGCCTTGCTCATGCATCAACAACGAATTGCCGGAATTGGCAACATTTATGCGACGGAGATTCTGTTTGGCGCCAGGGTTCATCCCCATCGAATCGGCAACCGGCTACGGCAACAGACGATCAGGCGACTCTATGACACGATGCGAAGTATCTTGATGGGTGCCGTTGCAGAAGGGGGGTCAAGCGTCCGAGATTTCTTGGCACCAAATGGCGCTAGGGGGCAATATCAGCGCCGCCACCAGGTTTATAACAAGGCAGGTCAGCCTTGCCCGGCCGGCTGTGG
>JBHICF010000078.1:0-8579 GCA_046759485.1 Nitrospiraceae bacterium | reverse complement strand
GCCAGCTCCGGGCTGGCAACCAGAAACGTGCCGACGCTGACGGGGTTCGGCGAGGCATCACTCTGACGTGGCGAGGAACTGACCGGCAGAGGGAGGAGCACCAACACTCCCACTACGAGGACTTGCAGAGAAACAGTTCCCTTACTCACGTAGCCACCCGCTGTCTGCGAAGCTCACGTACTTGCCATCCCCCACGATGATATGGTCGAGGACCTCGATGCCGAGTACGTCGCCTGCCGTCACGAGCCTCGCGGTCAAGGACCGATCCTCCGCACTTGGCTCGGGATCACCGCTGGGGTGGTTATGCAGGCAGATCACAGCGGCGGCAGACTCACGCACGGCGAGGTTAAAGACCTCACGAGGATGAACGATGCTCAGAGTGAGACTGCCCTCAGAGACCGTGGCGTCCCTGATGATCGCGTGCTTGGCGTCTAACAGGACGATTTTGAAGACCTCATGGCGCAGATCACGCAGCATCGGCGCATAGTGCTGAACAAGCTCAACGCTCGAGCTGATCCGGGTTCCCGTCGTAAGGGGGACTGCCATCGCTCGCTTTCCCAGCTCGATGGCTGCCAGCAACTGGGCGGCTTTCGCTGGACCGATGCCGGGCACCTGGCAGAACTCATCCAACCCACGATTAGCAAGTCCCTGCAGGCCTCCTAGCCGTTGGATGAGGTCGAGAGCGACCTGCACCGCGGAGACATCTTGACGTCCGACCCGCAACAAGATGGCGAGTAACTGGGCGTCTGTGAGGTGACCCGCGCCCTCCCGCAGGAGGCGTTCCCGCGGACGTTCATTCGAGGGCCAGTGCTTGATCCCGGCCGAGACCCCGGGTGCCTTCTGAGAAGACCTCATCCCCTTCCTCACCTTACAAGTTTCGGTCGAAAGTGACAGGATTTGGATAAAATGTTCAAGACTTGTACATTGGGACCAAAAAACGGAAACCCCTAACCCATTGATATGAAAGAGATCCCCTATTGGCTTGTTAATTGCTTGACCCCATTACACGCAGGACATCGTTCATCTCGAACGAATGGTCCCCAGGAGGAGGACGACATGGAATGTCCCAAGTGTAATGGGCTGATGATGATGGAGAGGTTCTCGGACTTCTTCCTCATTTTCTATGCTTGGAAATGCATCAATTGTGGTTCGATCGTGGACCGGACCATTACTGCGAATAAGCGCAAGAGCCTCGCGCTGGCAGCTGAGGCAACGCCAGCCATCACCACTCGCTAGCTCACCCGCCCTCCCCACGACTCTTTGAGTCACCGGGCAGCTTCTGGCGCTCGGGGGTACGTGGGGAGGCGTATTATATCGGCGGAGTTTTCCCTCGTCAAAGTCGGCGCTGCGCTCATTCACCAACTGTGTCACCGAGTGATGCGTTGGACCTGCGAACTTCCGCGCGGTGACAATCGTGTTGCCTTGACCCTCAAAAAAACGGTGTGGTAGAGTCCCTTCGTTCCACGGACGCATCGACATGCCATGCGTGTGATCGCAGGAGCTCAAAAAGGTCGCCGGCTCGCTGGACCCAAGGGGCGAGACCTACGGCCGACCGCGGACCGGGTCAAAGAAGCCCTCTTTTCAATCATCGGGGCACGGCTTGTCGATGCGCGTTTCCTGGACTTATACGCTGGGACAGGGTCGGTTGGGATCGAGGCGCTGAGCCGTGGGGCGCGGCACGTCGCTTTTGTCGAATCCAATCCGACGACGCTGCAGATTTTACACATGAATTTGGATCACTGCGGTCTTGCCGGCCGGGGTGAAGTGCATGCCTGTCCCGCGGCCACATTCCTTGAAGAAGCCGATCCCGATACCTTTGACATTATCTTTGCCGATCCTCCGTATTCGACAGACGGGGGGACACAGGTACTGCAGCTACTCGAACACACGCAGCGGGTCGCTCAAGATTCGATGGTGATCCTCGAACACTCCACCAAACTGACACCTCCTCCAGTGTCCGGTCGTCTGAGCCGTCGGCGTCAGTATCGGTACGGGGACACCAGCCTATCGATCTACGCGCTGACAGGCGCCAAGGATCGTGCCTCATGAAAATTGGCGTGTATCCCGGCACGTTCGATCCGATCACCTACGGCCATACAGATATCATTGGTCGGAGTCTTCAGGTCTTCGACAAAGTGATCGTGGCGATCGCTCCCAATCCGAGCAAACGTCCGTTGTTCAGCCTGGCGAGTCGGATTGAGATGGTCAAGGTCGCGACAAACGGGCTCCAGGGTGTGGAGGTGGAGTCATTCGATGGACTCCTCATTGAGTTTGTGAGGAAGCGCGGCGCCCATGCCGTGATCCGGGGGCTGCGAGCGATTTCGGACTTCGAGTATGAGTTTCAGATGGCGCTTGTGAACCGAAAACTCGATAAATCGGTAGAAACCGTGTACTTTATGCCTAGCGAAGAGTTTTCCTATCTGACCTCCAGCATTATTAAAGAGCTCGCCAGTTTAGGGGGGGCATTGGAACCCTTTGTGCATCCACAAATCGCTCGACGCCTGGTGGAGCGGCTCCGGGAGATGAACCCGTGAAACTCGCTGCGCGCGCCCAGCGGATCGTCCCCTCCCCAACCCTCAACATGACAGCGACGGCGAAGGCCTTAGCCGCACAAGGTGTGGATGTCGTCGATTTCGCGTCCGGTGAACCTGACTTTGATACACCGGAGCAAGTGAAAGCGGCTGCTGAGGCGGCGATGCGGGCGGGATTTACCAAATACACCGCAGCATCCGGGATCGACGAACTGAAAAGCGCGATTGTGAAAAAGTTCGAAACTGACCAGGGGCTCAAATATGAGAAGTCTCAGATTCTCGTCTCCTGTGGAGCCAAGCACAGTCTGTATAATCTCGCCCAGGCGTTATTCGAAGCTGGCGACGAGATTCTCATCCCCTCCCCGTTTTGGGTCTCCTATCAGGATCAGGTGCTCATCAACGACGCCACGCCGGTGATCATGCAGACGAGCGAGAGCGATGGATTTGCGGTCACCCGTTCGCTTCTGGAGTCGCACGTGACCTCACGCACGAAGGCGATCATTGTCAACAGTCCCTGCAATCCCACAGGGTCCTCGTATGATCGTCGGACGCTCGAGCAGATTGCCGACATTGCCCTCCGGCATGATGTGGTCATCATCTCAGATGAGATCTACGAGAAGATTCTGTACGATGGAACGCAGCACCTGAGTATTGCCGCCTTGCGGCCCGATGTGGCCGCTCGCACGGTCGTGATCAACGGTGTGTCAAAGGCCTACGCCATGACTGGCTGGCGCATCGGGTATGCCGCCGGACCCAAGGAGCTCATGACGGCCATGGCCAACATCCAAAGCCAGAGCACTTCCAACCCCTCATCCATCTCTCAGAAGGCCGCTGTCGCTGCGTTGGAGATTGGCACGGCATTTACCGACCGCATGGTCGCCGAATTCGATCGCCGGCGTCGTCTCATGGTGGAACGGCTCAACAAGATACCGGGGATCCACTGTGGCATGCCAAGCGGGGCATTCTATGCCTTCCCCAACGTGAGCGGGATTTTGGGACGTCGCCATCGGAGCGGTCCGATCAACACTCCCACGGATCTGGCCACTTTTTTGCTTGAGGAGGCCCGTGTGGTCGTCGTGCCGGGCGAACCCTTCGGGAGCTCTGCCCATATCCGCCTGTCATATGCCACCAGCCTAGAAGTGATAGCTCGAGGGCTGGACCGGATCGAGACGGCGTTGGGCAGCCTGAACTAGAGGGATCGCATCCGTACGGGCCAGCTTGACATCGCTACGATCGGTGCTTACCTGCCAAAGGAGGCGGGAGAGTTCGTCGACGTGGGCATACTCGAAACAGAGAGGTAAACCGTGCCGATCTATGAATATGTCTGTGATCGCTGCCAGCATCAGTTCGAAGTCAAGCAGAAGGTCAATGACTCTCCGGTGTCCGGATGCCTCCAGTGCGGGGGGCCGGTCACCAAAGTGATTTCCGCTCCCGCTATCATGTTCAAAGGGAGTGGGTGGTACGTCACGGACTACTCCGATAAGCTGAAGCCGCCGGCGCAGGCTGACGCGACCGGCCAGCCAGCTAACGATCAAAAAGCCTCGAAAGACCAAAAGGGAACTCAAGACGAAAAAGGAACTCAAGACCAGAAACCCGCTGCTGCTACCGAGACGGAAACAGCCACCAGCACTCCCTCGGGTGGCGCTTCAAGCAGTACGTCAAGTTCTTCCACCAAGACCGGATCTGGCTCTACGGGAGGATCCGGCTCGTCGTCGACTCCCGCATCGACGTAATCCTCCAACCGACTGCGGCGTGAGGTGTTCCTCAACTCCTTCTGATCGGTCCGATTCCAGCCTAGTGGATCCAGCGGGCAAAGTTTTGGCTTAGTCCTGGGAAGAACGTGAACTCAGCGCGCAACAGGAAAGATCACGCCAAAGTGAATCCCGACTCATGCAGCGCTGCTTCGAGTTGCTCTCGGGAGATCTGACCGTCACGCAAGACACGGATCGGGCCCACGGCGTTCACCACGGTAGAGGGCAAGTCACCCAGGGTCGGACCCCCGTCCAGGATCAAGTCGATCTTGGACCCGAGGGAGGCCTGAACGAGTTCAACACGACTGGCGGGCTGAGCACCTGCGACGTTGGCACTCGTGCCGGTCAGGGTTCCAACATGACGGAGCAACCGCAGCACCGTTGCATGCGCAGGCATACGCACCCCAACGGTGCCCGTGCCTCCTGTGAGCGCTTCGGGAAGTCGGGGTGATGCTGAGAAGACGATCGTCAGGGGCCCTGGCCAGAATCGGTCGATCAGCAGCGACGCGGCCGCACTCACTTCAGATGCCAGGTTGGAAAGGTGGGAGAGGTCAGGAATGAGCACGGGAATCGGCTTCACGTCCGGCCGCCCTTTGATCATCCGCAAACGCCGCAAGGCCTTCTCGTCCTGCGGATAGACTCCCAGCGCATAAAACGTTTCGGTTGGCATGGCGATAATCCCGCTCTTGCGCAAGACGGACAATGCCGCTTCCAGGCTCGCGTCATGAGATTCCTCCCGAAACGTGTAGATCGTGGTCATGGTGAGGTATTAACGAAGGTGATTGCATTCAGGATTGCCTGCCGGCTGCATGGCTGGCAATGTCTGAACGATAGGTGCACCCCTGGAAGGATATGGCGCGGACAGTCTGGTAAGCGCGTTCTCGCGCCTGCGCAAGATTGACGCCAAGGCCAGTGACTCCTAAGACCCGCCCCCCTGATGTCACGACGCTGTCCGAATGCTGCTTCGTCCCCGCATGGAAGACGACGGCCTCTTCGGTTGCCGGACATCCATCCAGCCCACCGATCGGCACCCCGCGAGGATAGGAACCCGGATAGCCGCCTGAAGCCATCACCACACACACCGCGGCGCCGTCACGCCATTCGATATCTAGCTGGTCGAGCCGGTGTTCCGCGGCAGCCTCCAAGACATCCACGAGATCAGTGTGCAGCAGCGGGAGTACGACCTGAGTCTCTGGGTCTCCAAAGCGGGCGTTGAATTCCAGCACATAGGGGCTGCCGCGGACGACCATCAGACCAGCATAGAGCACGCCGTTGAACGGCCTGCCCGCCTTAGAGAGCCCTGCCACAATGGGACGCAGGATGTCACGGAGGACTGTGAGTTGTAGAAACGGGGTGCCCACAGGTGCTGGGGCATACGCGCCCATACCCCCGGTGTTTGGGCCTGTATCTCCGTCGCCGAGCCGTTTATGATCCTGGGCCGGAATCATAGGTACAACGGTCTTTCCATCCGCGAACGCCATGATGGTCAGCTCGTCCCCTTCGAGAAATTCCTCAATGAGGACACGCTGTCCGGCCTCCCCATAACGGGCGCCTTGCAGCATCTCAGTGGTCACCTGACGAGCTTCGTCCAGGGTCTGTGCCACCACAACCCCTTTGCCCTGCGCGAGCCCATCAGCCTTGATGACAATGGGTAGCTTCTGTCGATCCAAGTATGTCAGAGCAGGCTCCAATGCCTCAAAGCTCTTGGCAGTTGCGGTGGGAACTCGATGCTGCGTCATCAAGTCCTTGGCAAAACTCTTACTGGATTCAATCTGCGCGGCAGCGCGTGTCGGCCCAAAGATTTTGAGCTTGGTCTTTCGGAACTCGTCGACAATGCCGAGCGCGAGCGTAGCTTCTGGACCGACGACGGTCAGATCGATCCGTTCCTTCTCCGCGAAGGCTTTCAGTCCTGGAACGTCGTCAAGAGCAATTGGGACACAGCGCGCCAAGGTCTCGATGCCAGCATTCCCCGGTGCACAATACAGTTGGGTGACGCGTGGGCTTTGGGCGAGTTTCCAGATGAGAGCGTGCTCGCGACCGCCACTTCCGATGACTAAAAGCTTCACTGCTGCACCACGAAGGTTGAGCGCTGTTGATCAAGAATCCAAGCGTGCCGACAGCCGGGCCTCGACGATGGAGAGACAAGGAGACAATGAAGGAACCCGTTCACTGTGGTGAGGGAAATCTCAGTGGCGGAAATGCCGCATCCCGGTGAGAATCATGGCAAGTTGGTGTTCATCGGCGGCCTTGATCACGTCCTGGTCCCGGATCGACCCGCCCGGCTGAATGACGGCAGTGATGCCAGCCTGCGCGGCAGCATCGATGCCATCCCTGAACGGGAAAAAGGCATCCGATGCCATGACGCACCCTTTCACCGGAAGCACCGCTTTCGTGTTTGCAAGTTTGACGGAATCGACCCGGCTCATCTGACCGGCACCAATTCCAACAGTCTGGCCGGGTCTGGCATACACGATGGCATTCGACTTCACATGCTTGCACACCTTCCAAGCGAAGGCACAGGCGGCATATTCTTCCTCGGTCGGTCGCCGGGCCGTGGGGACTTGGAGGGACCTGACATCCGGTATGGTGCCCAGATCGCGATCCTGCGCGATCAGTCCGCCGACCAGCTTTTTCAGGTCGAAGCCTTCATGGGAACCAGGTGCGAGGGCCTCGACCTCCAGTAGGCGCAAATCCTTCTTGCGCTTGAGTTCAGTGACTGCGTCGGCCTCGTAGCCTGGCGCGACGACCACTTCGACAAACGTCGAGGTAATTTCCTTGGCGGTGGCCACATCAACACGGCGGTTAAAAGCAATGACTCCCCCAAATGCTGACACCGGATCTGTCTCGCGCGCACGGATGTAAGACTCGACGAGGGTATCACAAGCCGCCACCCCGCACGGGTTATTGTGCTTGATGATGACAGCGGCTGTCGTGTCGAACTCCTTGACAAGCTCGAGGGCGGAATTGGCATCCAGGTAATTGTTGTAGGACATGGCTTTTCCGTGCAGGGTCGTTGCTCGGGACACGGAAGGCTCGCGCGCGCCGAACTCCCGGTAAAATGCTCCCTCTTGATGCGGGTTTTCGCCATACCGCAAGGAAGCGACCCGTTCAAATTGTAGCGAGAGCACGGATGGGAACCGGATAGTTCCCTCCACCTCGAGTTGCCGCTCCAAGTAGGCCGCGATCAGACTATCGTACCGGGCCGTGTGCTGATAGACCTTCGCGGCTAGCTCCCGACGGACGTTGAGTGGCACGGTCCCGGCTTTGAGTGCGTCCAGCACGCGAGCATAATCGGCGGGATCAACGACGACCACGACATCTTCGTGATTCTTGGCGGCGGACCGCAGCATTGATGGTCCCCCGATGTCAATATGCTCGATTGCAGTCTCCCACGTACAATCGGGTTTAGAGACGGCGGCTTCGAACGGATAGAGATTCACGATCACGACATCAATCGGCCCGATCCCGTGCTGCTCCATTTCAGCGACATGCCCGGGAAGGGCCCGTCGACCAAGCAGTCCCCCATGGATCTTGGGGTGCAGCGTTTTCACTCGACCATCAAGGATTTCGGGCGAGCCGGTATAGGCAGAGACGTCCGTCACGGGCACGCCCCCGTCTCTCAGCGCCTTGGCAGTTCCACCCGTCGAGAGAATTTCCAGTCCTAAAGCGGACAATCCTTGCCCCATCCCTACGATTCCAGTCTTATCAGAGACGCTGATCAATGCCCGGCTGAATCGAGCCATCGGTACCCTCGTGGCACGTTAGAACTCCGCTGTGCCAAGCGCGGCGGAAGAATAACAGATGGTTTCCTGAACTGCAAGGTAAGGGCATGACCGGGTGACGGCTCCGACCAACGCGCCTGGCCATTGAAAAATTCAAGAAGTCCTTTGAGGGGTGTAGGGCCCATGCTACGCTCGTAAATCGGGCAAGTGCGGTCCTACCGCACGCGTCTGCCCGATCGGTCTGCAACGACGGCCCTCCGGAGTTGGCCTGTTCGAAGTCCAGGGCCCTGAGGCTCTCTGGCCAGGAAGGCAGGTGGTTGGGCGTCACTCCGGCCACGGGATAAAAAGACTTCTCGCGTTCGTTGACTTCGTGGTGGAGGGTGACTACAATTCGGTGGCCGAGGTTCTCCACAGTGCCTTCCGAATTCGTTCATCTGCATCTGCATACCCAGTACAGCCTTCTGGACGGAGCGAACCAGGTCGAACCGCTCATCCGGCAGGTGCGGTCCTTCGGCATGCCAGCGGTTGCGATCACCGACCATGGCAACATGTTCGGAGCGGTCGAGTTTTACCAG
>JBHICF010000077.1:0-8583 GCA_046759485.1 Nitrospiraceae bacterium | reverse complement strand
GCCACGGGTGTAACCCCGTGGATGAATGCGCGGTGGGTAACCCTCCGTAGCCTTGTCGCCGACGCTCCATAGCTTTGGCGACGGAGCGGCGAAGGAGGGTAACGCTTCGGCGGGTTCCGCCGAAGTATGCTTTGGGGGCCACGGCTGTAAAGCCGTGGGGCTCCACAAGCACTTGAGAGTCAAAAGCTATTGAGTAGCATGGCGTTCAACTAGCCCAATCCTCGCCGTAAAGAGGCCTCCCCCGCTATACCTTCACCGGCATCGTCCAGTCGAATCTCACCCTGCCGGTCTTACCGCTCAGTTTTCGGGCACTCGAGGCGCAGCCGAGGAGCTCGGCGTTGCTAGTCTGGCGAGCGTGCCGAGTCGAAGTCTGAGCGACTCCTCATATATACGTATTAACGCTCACAACATTCTACGTGACATACTCTGGCAGTGAGACTTCGAACTCTGACGCAGGCGCGTTCCTACGTCGGTCGTGTGCTTGAATCAAACGTCGAGGCCTCAGGATGTGATCAGGTCCAGCTGTCACATTGACCGACAGCCACTGGATGCGACTGTCTTTGGCTGCATCCGAACATAGAGCCGTATTCCACATCAGTGAGTCACGTAAGTGCAGCGCCGACGAGGTGTTCTCCCTTGCAGGTGAGATGAAAATTACATGCTACACTTACTTATGTTTTGTCGAAGTGTCACAGTCCGAATTCACCCGTATGGCGATGATGCAAGGCGAGTTCGAGTCCCTCGTGACGCGGCTGGAGGCCTACGCGCAGCAGAACCCGGCCCAGTACCGTCTCCGAGTCGGCCTGCTGGCGGCTCTCGGCTATGCCTACATCTTCTCCGTCGTGCCGATCGTAGCGGTCTTGATCGGCCTGCTGATGCTCGCTGGCACACATTTCCCAGACTGGCGCTTGCTGATAAACCTCGTCGGGATCTCGCTCGGCCTGCTCGCCTATGCTGCTCTTCGGGCTCTGTGGATTCGGTTTGCCGCACCTCAGGGGATTCGGCTCGAGCGTAAGGAAACACCCCGTCTCTTCAAACTCATTGACAACGTCACCTCTGCCCTCCGGACGAAACCTTTCGGCCACGTACTCCTGACTGACGAATTCAACGCAGGGGTGGTGCAGGTTCCACGCCTAGGCCCCTTGGGGTGGCAACGGAACTTCCTGGTGCTGGGCCTGCCGTTGATGCACGCCATGACCCCCAGACAGTTCAGCGTCGTCATCGCCCATGAACTGGGGCACCTCTCTGGCAACCACGGTCGGTTCGACGGATGGGTCTACCGGGTCCGCCAGTCATGGACTCGGCTGTTAGACATGCTCGAGCGGGAAGAGCCCTTCGGGGGGTTTGTGTTCCGATCCTTCTTCAAGTGGTACGCCCCGGTCTTCAACGCCTACACCTTTGTATTGGCACGCGCGAACGAGTATGCGGCGGACCGGCGGGCGGCCGAGCTGGCTGGGGCGCGGAAGGCGGCAGAAACATTGATTAATGTCAAGGTGAAGCGCCGCTATTTGATAGAGAAGATCTGGCCTGCCCTATTTAAGGAAGCCAATCATCATATGACTCCTCCACCGGGGATCTTCAATACGATGTGTCGGGAATTGGGACGGGACGTGGACGTCAAAGATGAGGCCCGATGGCTGGACTCGGAATTACTGGAAGAGACCACCTACGATGATACACACCCGTGTCTCTCCGAACGCCTAGGAGCACTAGGATTTCCGATCGACTCCCAGAGGGATCCGGAGAAAACTCGAGCACGCCTCCCGTTACCGGCTACGGCAAGTTTGTCGGCGGCAGCTGATTTCCTTGGCACCGCAGTTTCCAGCTATTCGTCCCTTCTCGATAAGGACTGGCGCCTGGCGATGACGCCGGAATGGAGTGAACGATACGAGCGAGCGCAGGAATCACTCAAGCGCTTACAGGTCTTAGCGGAGAGCGCCCAACAGCAACCGTTAACGCCAGAGGAAGCCTGGGAACGTGTCTATCTGACCTCCGAATTCGTGGGCAGCGAAGAGGCTATCCCGCTCGTGCGCGAAGTGCTGGCCCAAGACGCGGACCATCCAGCCGCGAACTATATGTTAGGGCAAGTGCTCCTGGAACGGAATGACGAGAAGGGCATCAAACACGTGGAGAGGGCCATGGAACGACACGTGGACTATGTACTCTCTGGGTGTTCGCTGGCGTACCATTTTCTGATGCGTCAGGGGAAGGTGAGGGAAGCTGAATGGTTTGTTGAGCGGACCGCCCGGCATGAGCAACTGTTGGAACGTGCGCAGCCAGAACGTGCCACGATCACTGCGGAGGACCACTTAGAGCCACATGCTTTGTCCAGCAGGAAACTCAGACGCCTCTGCGAGCAGCTGTACAGCTACCCGTTGATTGGACGGGCGTTCTTACTGCGAAAAGTAGTCAGTTACTTCCCGGAGAGGCCATGTTACTTCTTAGGTATCGTCCCGCGCTTTGCCTATTTCATGTTTTGGTCTGGCGCGAAAGATCTTGAGACTCTGCCCGAGCGGCTTGCGTCTGAGCTTGATTTGGAGGGTGATGTCCTCGTGAGTGTCAACTGGAGGATCCGGCATCTCGTTCCACAGATCGGTAGGATCAATGACGCTCAGATCTACAGCCGTTCCGCATGGCGAAAGGAGTCCGCAAGAAGTGCCCACCCCCTTGCCGGAGACTGGCGGGAAGTGGACTCCCAGGGCGCGACCTCATAGCACCTAGGTGGTGGCCCGACCGCGCCCATCCCTAATCTAGCTCCGCAGGTTCCAGCTCAACCTCGAAACCTTTCACAGGGATCCGCTCGAGACGAAGGCGATACCCGCCTGATGCATACACACGCTCCTCCACTTTTCCTATCTCGGTGACGAACAGTCCCTCTCCTGGTCTTCGAGTGTACTGCTCCCAGAGCCGCGCGATCTGCTCGTGGAGCAGGACGAACCGCGTGATGAGGAATCCGCTCTCTCCCGTGGGGAACGTGATCTCTCGTACCGTGGGTGGGGATACCTGATGGCGCGCGAGCACGCTTTCTGAAACGGTGATCATGGGACCCACCTGAGCCGAGCCCATCCCGGTTCGTAGCTCATAGAAAGGCACGTCGTCAAACGGCTCTATGGGGTGATCCAGGGCAGCAGGTGGATCACTGAGAAACCGGACATACTGTAGGGCCTCCGCCGTGGTACGGATCGACCCGATCAGCGGAGCCAGATCCGACGACCGCGTGATTCGGACACGGTGCCCATCTGGTAATTCTGTATACAAGGCATGCGGCTCGCCGTGACCTGGGTTCCGACCCGGATAGACATCCCAAAACTTCAGTCCCGGACGCAGAAAAGGCAAGTGATGATAGATCCCATTCGTTACTTCGAAGTCGCTTGTTTCCCCGACGACAGAACTCGGAAGGACCAACGGTATCATCGCAAGCAAGGGAAGCCACGCAATCGCGAGAGGTCGTAGCATCTTTTGCCTCAGGCTAGGCTCGGAACCACTTCAAAGTTAGTAAGCCGGCCCTGTCGGTGTCGACCTTGTTGAGGAGGTCTGAGCACAAGACACGAAGGAGATTTGGCGGTCTTCGAGCCGAATGGCGACCAACTGTCGTCCCCACACACAGCCGCCGTCCAGGGCGAGCAGGTTGGGAAGGACCTGCAAGCCCATCGCCGCCCAGTGGCCACAAATGATCGTCGCCTCCGCATGCCGCCGATCGGGGATCTGAAACCATGGACTCAAGCCCTGCGGGGCCTGATCCGGTGGGCCCTTATACGAGAAATCCATCGCGCCGTCGGCCGAGCAAACACGCAGGCGTGTGAGCACTCTCGCTGCCGCCGCAAGCCGTGCCATGCCGGCCAGGCCATCGGACCATCGAGAGTCAGTCTGCTGATACAGGTGATGCAGAAAGGCTTGTCGTTCCGCACCTCGGAGCACTTGCTCCACTTCCTGACCCAAGGCCACAGCTTGGGCCACTGTCCACTGTGGCAGGAGCCCGGCGTGCACGAGCACAAACGCGCTCTGCTGATAGATCAATCGCTGCTGCCTCAACCAGTCAAGTAACTCATCTCGATCGGGAGCATGGAGGATATCCTGAAGCGTGTCTTGGCGGCGAGGTCGCACACAACCCTCAGCCACGGCGAGCAAGTGGAGGTCGTGATTGCCCAATACTGTCACCGCAGCGGACCCAAGCCCTTTGACGAATCTCAAGACCGCCGCAGACTGTGGGCCTCGGTTGACCAGGTCGCCAACGAACCAAAGCCTGTCTCGCGAGAGATCAAAGTGGATCTGGTCCAGGAGTTGTTGCAGAGCGGGGTAACAGCCCTGAACGTCACCGATTGCGAAAACCGCCATAGTGCGTCGTTTTGTTCCGCTGGTCGTGTGAGGTCAAGAGCGTGGGAGGGACACGGGTGGAGTTGGTTGCCACGCGGGGTGTGTCTTCAAGGGTATCTGGCTTCAATCCTGCTGCGAAGGCCTCCCCGAGCAGTGAATTCCCCGGTGACAATGGCCCATACCGGACGGCAGCCGGCCACCACATCCTGCAGGATGCGATTGACGGCATTCTCGTAGAAGATACCCACATTCCGGTACGCGTGGATGTACAGCTTGAACGACTTCAGTTCCAAGCAGGCTTTGTCGGGCATGTAATGGAGACGGATGGTGCCGAAGTCAGGAAGTCCGGTTTTGGGGCAGATCGCGGTGTATTCCGGGATCTCGATCGTGATCTCGTAACCCTTGTACTGATTTGGCCACGTCTCGATTCCAGGCAGGCGGGCCGTCGTACCGCTTTGGGCGTGCCCCTCGTTATACTCTGATCGCGCCTGACGCCGCCGTTTCATACCTGCTTCATCCAATCGACCTGCCCAATCTTCTCAAGCTCGAAGTAGAGCGTCACCCACGGACACATCATCTCGGGATAGACTTCGCAATAGCCACCCTTGCGGACTCCGCCGCAGGGACCGTGGCTCATGAATTTCGGACACTCGGCCTTGGCCGTGCCGTCCGGAATCGGGGGGCGGTTGTGGACGCCTCCGGCGTGCTGCTCGCCTTCGTCCTCGCCCGGAATGATCACACGAAGCGTCATACAAGAATACTTTATACCGTTTCCATGTATTGGGCAATCTCGCTCAGGGTTATCCCTTTCACCGCGAGTTCAGGAGCATAGATGACCTCGTCGGCTCCCCAACCCAGGATCGGACGCGCCTTCTTGGTGACGCCAATCACATTCGTCAGCAATTGCCGGATATTGCCGGTGACGCGGATCGTGTTCGCCTGGAGGGGCGTCGAGAGATGTCCGTCCTTGATTAGGTATGAGTCGCCGACAACCGTGCAGGTGAAATCGCCAGCCCGCAATCCATTGATCGCATAGGTATACCAGATGCGACCGATGTACAGGCCGTTTCCAACCAGGCTGAGCAGGCCCTCGCTGCTATGAGGAACATTGCCTTCGATACACACATTCGTCGCAGCGATCGAAGGTTGGACGTCGAACTGCCTTCCCCCTCGGCTCGAAACCCGGAATCCATTCCGTGGGCTCAGCGCCTCCGGGTGGTCGTGCGGGTTGAGGCCAAGCTTTTCACGAGCACGCGGGTCATGCCGCAAGCGCTGGCTTTCGTAGTGATTTGAGAGCAGGCCCTGCAGGACCCCGCCTCGGATGAGATCTGTACGCCCGGCCGGAAGACCTTCGCATGTAATCGCCCGACTGCCCACCCAGCCTTTCGCGACGCCCTGATCGTAAATTGTGAGGATCTCGGAGGCAACCGGGCGCCCTAATTCTCCAAGGAATGCAGACCGGCTGCTATAGAACGCATCCGCACCGAGGCTCGGGAGGACGAGGTTTCCCATGAGATCGCTCACTGCCTGAGGACCGAAGACGACGGTATAGGTTCCGCTGGGAAATCGTTGTCCACCGGTCGCCATAATGGCAGACCGGGCTGCTTCAGCCCCCGCCTCGCCTTTGAACTTGGATAGGTGCGTCGTGGCGGCATACCCGCTGCCTTTGGCCTGCTGCCGCTCCACCATGGCTGTGACAAACGACTTGATGAAGGTTGATTCATCAGTCTGAACTTTGGGGAGGCGTGTTGAGCCGACCGCAATCCGTTGTCGCATGAGGCTCACGTCCCCGCTCACGATCAACCCAAGGGAAGCCAACTTGTCCTTCGATCCCGCAAGCTGGCTCAAGCGTTCGGAGGCAGAGAACGTTCGCAAGGCCTCATTGATGACCCGCCATCCTGCCTCGACCAGAGCCCGATCCTTCACATCCATCAGGGCGGGGTCGTGGTATCGACCGAGGCGGTGTCCTGGGGATGGCTTCCCCTCGAGCGCAGGGAACGAGACAAACTCCGGGTCGGAGGTCGCATTCTGACGAGCTTTCTCTAAGGCTCGACGCACGCCGACTGGACTCAGGTCCCTCGCCTCACTCCCGAACCCAACTCGAAGCTCAGAGCTCCCATTGAACACGGCGCGTACACTGATTCCATAAAAGTCCGAGGACTTCGGTTCCTCAACGCCGTGGCAGGGGATCTCCGAGGTATAGTTCAGGCGGCAAAGGAGGTGGCCGGCACTGGATGCGTAGACTTCGGCCTCCCGAATATCTTTCATACGAGCAACGAGTCGGAGTGCTCGCTGTACGGTCGTCCTGAGTGTGGTCAGTGGGATCATAGGCCTGTCAATCGGGCGCGGCTCCGCATCGTCGGGGCACCGTTCCCCAGTCGCTTGGTTTGCATGGGCTGCCCTTTCCCACAGTTCGGAATCGGCCCCAACCAGAAATCGTGCCCCATCGCATCGACTTTCATTAAGTAGTCCTTCGAATCAGCGGTCATCCCTCCACCCCGGTACAGCTGGCCGAGCTGACCATTACGGATCTCGTACACCTTTTGTGCAGAGATGCTGAAGTTCTCGCGCGATTCGGCGATAGACGGCGTGCGATGCCCGCTGAGGTAATACCCTCGATCAACCTCGGCAATCATCGCATCAGGATCGTTGTGGCCGGCTGCAAAGACTGTGTTGGACATCCGGATGAGTGGGACAAATGAGGCCTCGATGGCCTTGTACGACCCGTTTGGGTCACCGCCAAGGATCGCCGCTGTTTGCCGGCTGTTCATGAAGTTGTTGAACATTCCCTTCTCGATGTGAACCACCCTTCGCGCGGGTGTGCCCTCATGGTCATACGCGTAATGACCGAGACCAGGCAGGCTGGGGTCGGAGTAGGCCGACACCAACGGTGACGCGACCTGGTGGCCGACTTGTGTATGATCCAGAGAGTGCAGCAACCAGCTCCGGCCCGCGTAGGCGGTCTCCATCTTGAGGGCCCGGTCCAATTCAGTCGGATGCCCGACGATTTCATGGGCCAGGAGCACGTTGTAATGTGGGTCGGTGACGACCACCACTTCCTGATCGGTCGCTCGAAGCTGAGGCGCGTCGATCAGCTGCAGGCAATCCCTTCCGAGACTGGTCGCAAAGGTCATGAGGTCAAGATGTCGGTTGATACTGGTCCGCGTGCCTTCTGTCAGCACTTCCCAACCGCGCTGGTGTCCGATGTAATCGTAGAGCACTTGATGAGCCGTTTCATTTTCAGCAACAATCCAACAAAAACCCAGCGTCGTCGCGAAGGACTGGTCAATCAGCGTGCCTTCCGAACTCGCGAAGAGCTCACGGCTCATGCCCGTGACGCTCGTAATCCCATTGAAGCGGATTCTCGACCCTAAGGCCGCGACAGCCTGGGATACGTCGGTGGTGAAGCGTGTGATCTCGGTGAGAGGGACTGAACGCGGATCAACCGCGTACTCGGGTTTCACGGTATCCTGACGAACCTCGATCTGCGCGAGAGGGAGGTCCGAAAGGCTCCCACCGAGTTCCTTGAACCGGAAGCGTGCCTCAGTTTTCTGCCGTGAATTGGCAATGGCCCGGTCGTACGCATATTGAAATCCCGTGCGGAGGATGGTCGAGAGACGCGACCAGTCGGCATTCCCGAGTCGATGGCCGTAGTAGCCGGGTGCCGAGAGCGGATCACCAGCGAGCACGCGGATGCCGAACCCGAGCAGGTAATCGTCTTGCCCCAACTTAATCTCGCCGTTCTCCGCCGCCGCGGATTTGACCTCAGCGAGTTCAAGGCGAACATCGACGTAGCGGCAATGTCGTGACCGTTTTTGAGCGGTGCGGACAAAGTCGCCCGCCATACGCTTGACCCGATCAAGGCTCTCGATGGTTAAAGGTTTTGCGCTAATCGGGCGGGTCATGGTGAGAGTCTCCTTCGCAAAGAGCCGCAGTCGCCGTTACCCGTGAGACTGAGCCCGGGCTAGAGAGACCCGCGGACTTCTCGACGATGAGCACGAGATTTTACTCAAATTTTCGCCATTATAGGGACCACTTTCTAGACCGTCAAGTTGAGATCTCCGGCCCTTTAGGGCCAATGGCCTAGAAGGAAGCGAACCCGGTAGGCCTTCTTTCGAAGATGGTGGGTCTTCTGCCGAGTTGCATTGATATCCAAGACGTTATACGATTACTGAGAGTCAGCAACTTTGCGGGCAACTTGGCAGCATTGTTAGAAGTTTGCAATTGACAAGATTTCAGCCCCTTTGTTAGACTCAACCCCTCGAAAAC
>JBHICF010000076.1:0-8616 GCA_046759485.1 Nitrospiraceae bacterium | reverse complement strand
CCGTTGAAGACGCACGGTTTGAAACGAGTCGGATCGAAATCAACGTTCTCCTGGTAGACCCGCTCGTTCCCATTCACGCCGTCCTGCGCCGGATCATTCCACATCGTATGGTTCCACCAATAAAACAACGGGTACTGGTCTGTGTAATAGACAGGATTGCCGTAGTTGCTCCTGGCATGGTCCTGCACGGTCCGACCTGTGACGTAATCGACAGTGCCATCACCGTTCAGCGAATAGAGCGCGAGGAACATGTGCGCCTCATTGTCATAGAGCTCATCAATCCTGGTACTTAGCTCAGGCTCTGCGGGTAGGCTTGACTTGGTCCAGGCAGAAGAGGGCACAAGGAAGGTAACGGCAGTAAGGACAACCAGGAACCCGAGTGTGGTACGCTTCACAGCCCCACCTCCGAACTCCGTGCGAACTCCGTGACTGGCGCTTATACTTTTTATGATAACACGAATCTGCCGAAACGTGTCAATCGATCCCGCAGTTGCTGGCATGCCGGGAGTGGAAGGAAGCCACCGCCTGAGCTTGCTGTACTCCATCGCGTTTCTTATAATGGCTACTCCATGCGCCAGGAACCACTGAGAGCCTCGTTGCACACGATTGGCTGCCGACTCAATCAGGCTGAAACCGCCTTACTGGCGGACAGACTCAGACAAGATGGCTACCAGGTGGTGACACTCGGGGAACCAACAGATCTCTTTGTGCTGAATACATGCTCGGTGACGGAGGGCGCCGAGTCCGAGTGCCGAAGGCTAGTTCGGCGGACGCTTCGGCATTCACCGAACGCTTTCGTCGCCGTGACAGGTTGCTACGCGCAGACAGGAGCTGAGGCCCTTCGCCGCTCACCCGGAATCGATCTTATCGTCGGGCACCAATACAAGATGCACCTCCCCGACTATCTCCCACAGCCTGGGGCGCTGAAAAAACAGCTCTCCCCTCGACTGTTGCACACGCGCAAGATTGAACGAGAAGAGTTTAGCGTATTGGGGACCGGCGACTACACCACCACAAGGGCCAACCTGAAAATTCAGGATGGCTGCAACGTGATGTGTTCCTTCTGCATTATTCCGTTCGCGCGTGGCCACGAGCGTAGCCGTCGATTGGATGATGCCGTGCGCGAGGCCGAACTGTTGGCTGCGCGTGGGCACAAGGAGTTGGTTCTGACAGGCGTCAACATCGGCCAGTTCGGCCAGATTGGGCATTCCCTTATCGATCTGATCGAACGCTTGGAGGGAATTCCGGGAATTGAACGGATCAGGATCTCGTCGGTTGAGCCGACGACCGTTCCGGTATCGCTTCTCGAGTACATGGCCAGTTCGCGTAAGCTCTGTCGGTATCTTCACATTCCGGTGCAAAGTGGCGATGATGGAATATTAGAAGCCATGAACCGTCCGTACAGAGTGCGAGATTTTGAGACTCTTGTCGACCGTGCCTCTCGGCTGATTCCCGGACTGGGACTAGGCACCGATCTCATGGTGGGCTTCCCCGGAGAAGGCGAGCAGGAGTTTGCGAACACGCTCGCCTTGGCCACCGCACTCCCCTTTTCTTATTTCCATGTCTTTAGCTATTCGAAACGACCGGGGACGGCCGCAGCTCGGATGAAGGGAGCTCCTCACCCCAAGACGGTCAAGGCGCGCAGTGGGATCCTTTCCGAATTGTCGCGAGGCAAGCGTCTAGCGTTCTATCATCATCACACAGGTCAACGTGTGAGCGTGCTGCTCGAATCCCAGAACGAAACTGCCCGCTGGGTAGGACTGACCGACAACTACATTCGGGTAGCTGTCGAGGCCGGAGATGATTTGGCGAATTCGATCAAGGACGTCATCGTCACAGGCGTGATGGATGGTCTGGCGGTCGGTCACCTGTGTTAGAGTGTTGGACGGCTCGTGCATCAGTCACAACTGAGGCCCTATGATTGAGAAAGCCACGCTCCCTTACCAAGTCCACATCGAAACGTTCGGCTGTCAGATGAATGAATACGACAGCGAGTTGGTGCGGACTCTGCTCAAAGAGCAAGGGTTCAGCCTTACTGAGGATCGAGAACGCGCGGACGTCGTCCTCTTAAACACCTGCGCGATACGCGAGCACGCGCACAATAGGGTGTATGGCCATTTGGCTGAATTAAAAGTGGTCAAGCGGCAACGCAATCTTGTTGTGGGGGTGCTGGGGTGCATGGCTCAAAATCTAAAACAAGAGCTGACAGACTCGGCACCGATGGTGGACGTGCTCGTGGGACCGGACGCCTACCGGCGGTTGCCAGGTCTGATTAAGCAGGCCATTAACTCCCAGGAGCAGGGCATGCCACAGGCTGGGATCGCCGTGGACCTTTCAGAGTATGAGACCTACGGGGATATCCTCCCAGAACGTACGTCAGGCGTAAACGCCTGGCTTGCCGTCATGCGTGGGTGCGATAACTTTTGTACGTTCTGTGTGGTCCCTTACACACGAGGGCGAGAACGTTCGAGAGATCCACAGGGAATCCTCCGAGAGGCGGAACTTCTGCTTGCGAACGGCTACAAGCAGGTGACACTGTTAGGGCAAAACGTAAACTCATACCAATACGCCGACTGGGACTTCGCACGTTTGATCACGGCCGTTGCGGATTTGCCTGGGATCGAACGCGTGAGATTTACCTCCCCTCACCCAAAAGATTTTCCACCAGCCCTGCTGGACGCAGTCGCAGGGCACCCCAAGGTCTGCAAACACATCCACCTTCCGCTCCAATCTGGAAACGATCGGATCTTGCACCTGATGAATCGGACCTATACGCGCAAGGAATACCTCAACCTTGTCGAAGAGATCCGTCGGCGGGATGTCGGTATCGCGCTTTCGACCGACATCATCTGCGGGTTCTGCACCGAAACCGACGAGGAGTATCGAGACACATACCGAACAATGGAGGAAGTTGGCTTCCACAGTGCCTTCACCTTCAAGTATTCAGAACGCAAGCACACGATCGCAGCGCGCAAGTATGATGACGATGTTCCGGATCAAATCAAAGCGGATCGAGTCACGCGGCTGGTCGAGCTACAGAAGGCCACTTCCTTGCGGAAGAACAGTGAGATGATTGGCGAAGTGGTATCGGTCCTGGTCGAAGGAGACGCAAAGAAATCTTCAGCTCAGTGGATGGGCCGAACCGATACGAATGTCACGACTGTGTGGGAGAAACATCGATCGGAAACTGCACCCGGTGACATGGTGCACATCCGAGTCTCTCGCGCCTCGGCGACCACTCTGTTCGGGGAGGAACTATCTCCCACCTAACGAGCATCGCTATCCAACTTCGACCAACTCAGCGTGTAACAGCACCACCTCGCGAGAAAGTACCTGCCGGAAATTCATTCGAGCATAACACGCATAGGTCACGTAGGTATCCTGCAAGCAATATTCGGCGACATCTTTCGACTGGCCCTTGGCCCACATCTCCGCCACTTGCGACCCACTCCCGGATTTGGACTCGACGTTGAGCACCCGCGCTAATATATCCAGCTTGACCCACCCGCGGGAATCCCAGTTGCTCCACACTGCCATCGTGTCGTAGACCGGATCAGTCCGGAACCTAGCTAGACTGATTTCCAGAGTCGGCTTGACTTGATGGATGATGGAGCGTTTCTTGAGAAACGGCAGATCAAATCCCAATCCGTTGTGCGTGATGAACAGGTTCGGACGAATGACACCGAGCCGACTCCAGAACTGACGCAGCAGCTCCTGTTCATTGGACCCATACCAACAGACGGCGCCTTTCGGTTCCATCGCATCGCTGAATATCAACATGCCGATACAGATGATTCGACTATATGTCCCGTCAAATGCGGATTTCTCATACTCGCGATCCTGTTGTCCAGCTTCCCCTGCGTCCAAGAGGTTGTCAGGGTAGAGCACGGGGACCCCGACCAGCTGAGCCCATTCCTCCTTGGGAATCTGAACGGTCTCAATGTCGAGCACCACTTTCATCTGCGACCTACTCACCAAGGGCTCACGGGTCCCGGTTCCTCAACAAGCGACCGTAGCATGATGGCCGCATCCTGATACCGGCCATCGTCCATTCTCACCGCACCGGGTATGACGCCCAATTGAGAGAACCCCAATTTCTTCCACAAGTGACAGGCTGCTTTATTCTCGGAGAACACCAGGTTGAAGATGACGTTCCGGTAACCAAGGCCCCTCGCGTAGTCCAGCATCGTGGCGCCCAACAACCAGCCCAAGCCCTTGTTTCGCCACGCCGGGGCGACGATAAACCCCGCATTGGCGACCTGGCGGGCCCGCCCCGGCCAATTGGGCTTCAGATAGAACGCGCCGGCGAGATCCGTTCCATCCGGTCGATCCGGTGCGACAGCCACGACAGTGCTCTTCCCCCTGAACCAATATTCCATGAACTGGTCATCATCTGGGATTCGGTCATGCGGATAGGAATTACCTTCTTCGACAATGACACCATATAAACGGCGCAACGGGGCGACGTGTTCCTGGCTGGCTAGGACAAGGCGGATTGGCGTTCCGTCCTTGAGCTTGGCATCTACCGGGAATTGCACGTTTGACAAGCCTCTCGGGTTATGTCACCAGGCATGTGGATGGCCTCACTTCGCTGGTGGTACCTGCTGGAGCATCTCGACCAGTGGCCGGTCCGCCGGTGGGAAGGCATACTCCCCAAGATGCTGGGGCAACACCCAACGGTACTCCTCGCAGTCGAGCGCCCGGGTTTCTCCACCAGCCAGCTCGCAACGGAAGAAATACAGCGCTACTACCTTCTCGGGGTACTGATGCCGAATCGTATGGAATTGTCTGGGAGTCGACACTTCAATGCCGAGCTCTTCCCGGAGCTCCCGACGGAGACAGTCTTCCAACGACTCTCCCAACTCACACTTTCCACCTGGAAATTCCCAGAACCCGCCGAGATGCACATCGGCTTTGCGCCGCGTGATCAAGTATCGGCCGTCCCAAAGAATAAGGCCGGCGGCGACCCGAATGATCGGTAGGTGGTTTGTGTCCAGATGAAGCGCGCCTCTCAGCTCGATGAGCGGTTCGGCTCGTACGGATACGTCTTACAGAAGTCCTTCATCGGACATAATAGGCAATACGGGTCACGCGCCGAACACATTATGGCTCCAAAATCCATCAAGGCCTGGTTGAAATCATAGCCTTTCCCCTTGGGGATCAAGCGCCTGGACATGTCCCACAGGAGGCCTTTTTGGGTTTTAGGATCCCCCTCCCCAATGAACACGCGGTGCAGTACCCGCATGACGTTGGTGTCGAGGATCGGCGCATCTTCGTTGAATGCGAACGACCTAATGGCTCCGGCCGTGTAACGCCCGATGCCCTTGAAGGACAACAAGTCATCAGCATCCCGAGGAAGTTTCCCGCCGTAGCGAGCGACGGTTTCCCGCGCAATACTGTGGAGGCGATGTGGGCGGATATTGTAGCCCAGTGGATACCAGGTCGCGCGTACGTCCTCGGCCTGGGCAGCAGCAAGATCCTTCAGCGAAGGGTACCGCTCAAGAAATTCGTGATACTTCCCGATCACACGGTCCACTTGGGTTTGTTGGAGCATCACTTCAGATACCAAGATCTCGTATGGATCCGAGGTCTTTCGCCAGGGAAGATCCCGGCCGTGCTCTCGATACCATTTCAGCAAACGCTGCTGAAACCGCCGCTTCGCACCATGAGGCATCGACGGCGAGGCCTGTCGGCTAGCACGTTTAGAAGTCTTAGACTTGGACATCCGGCGTGGCATCTGCTATGACGCTGCTGCTGAGTTCTTATGTTTCAATGCACGTAGGATTCTCAGTGGACCGGCCCGCCCGCCCCGCGTGGCCAAACCTTACTCCGGGTCACCATGGGAATCAACCGTCTTGATTCCTCAGGGGAAGAGTGCCATGGCATACTCACGATGGACAAGACCGCGATGTTCAGATGCGAAGATGCGCGGTCACAGGCGAGCGTTACGCCTCACCGCGGTCACCGTCGCGGCGGCGCTGACTCTTCTGATCGCAGGAGGTGGATGCACAACATGGAAGCCGACGCCTCAAGAATCGCTCCAACGCGTTGCCGGAAGTCCAAACTATGTAGACCTCTCAAGCATTCCGAGTGTGACCATCGATCTCAAGTACGCGTCCTCCGATAACTTCCTGAACACGAACCTCTATGGTGATTTCAGGACCGCCCTCCTTCACAGGGTCGCCGCGGAGAAACTTGCGAGGGCCGCCCGTGATCTCGAACGGATCAACCCTGGTTGGCGACTCCTGGTCTTTGACGCGCTAAGACCTCGTTCCGTTCAGAGACACTTCTGGAGTCGAGTGAAGGGCACCTCCCAAGAGCCGTACGTGACCGATCCAGAAATTGGGTCCATTCATAATTTTGGGTTTGCGGTGGACCTCTCGCTCATGGATCCGGAAGGCTATGAAGTAGATATGGGAACTGCATTTGATGACTTCACGGAACTGTCAGAGCCGGAGCGAGAGCTCGAATTCCTCCAAGCAGGGAGATTAACTGCTCGGCAGATCGAGCACCGTCAAGTGCTTCGGAAGGTCATGACGGAGGCGGGATTTACACAACTCCCCAACGAATGGTGGCACTTCGACGCGCTGCCCGCGGACATCGTTCGGGATCAGTATCCGATCGTGGAGTGAGAAGGTGGACACCAAGCGACCGCACTCCAATCGACACACCGGTTCATAAATTACTTTAACTGTTACCTGGAAGATGTGAAAAAGGCTGGCGCGCCCGCCCAGATTCGAACTGGGGACCCTCAGCTTAGAAGGCTGATGCTCTATCCAACTGAGCTACGGGCGCAGGTAACAGAAAACGCCAGGACTGAGGTACGAGGACTGAGGACTGAAGTACCAGGACTGAGGGCTGAGGAATGCGGACTGAGAGGTTTAAATCAGGGAGGCTACCTAAAGCACCATAAGACGTTCCTGCTCAGTCCCCAGTCCTCGTGCCTCAGACCTTCATATCTATCTGCCGCCCGACCGTATCACGGATTACTAGGCCTGACAAGTAGTCGCGCTCCCCTGGGCGCAATAGAGCATCCACGGTCATCAAGCTTCGGCGTCTGCCTGGTGATCTGTCAGCTGACGGCAGCTTGACTCCCCGCTAAAAGTTCCTCCTTCCGTAAAGCAACGTGACGTTTACGCGACGACTCTCATAGTCGTTCCTGAAACTTAACGCGTCCGTTTCATGAAACAAATCTGAATTGAACACCACCGCACGATTTTGCCTGTACGGGACGGTGACCGCCTGTGCGTGACTGGCTTTCAAAAACTCCCTTACTCTCGGCTCGTTCCTGGTATTGTTGTATTCCTTGAAATTCCACTCCTTGGGCGCTTCCCGATCCCAGACCACCAGGCCACCGCCTGCCTTTCCCAGGTTCGCATCATCGGGGGTAATCCAGAAGTTCACGTTGACGGCAGCAGAATCAGCATGGATGTTCAGCCCGGTCAGTTCACTGTCATATTTGAAAGCCCAGGCTTGGGTGAGCAGATGCTCTTTGAAGATGCCGGGAAATCTAAGTCGCAATTCCTCGGCAATCTGTAAAAGGAGCGGGCTGGCAAATCCATCACCTAGGAACGCGCCAAGGTAGCCGTTTTCATAGTCTCGCTTCCAAATCGTAGATTCGAGGCAGAACTTTCGCAGCGACTGCAGCGCCGGGTCGGTGAGCAATTCATCGATGTACATGATTTCTGGCTTGCTGGAGTTGTAGCGCGCCTCGATCGCGGAAATGTCGAGGGCAGGATTCAACGCGCACTCGGATACCTCGGGGCAATCCGCAACATGGAGAATTCGATTATAAGAGGGCGCGATCTCTGCAAGCTGATCCTTCCCAATCACGATCCGATTCCCAGCACCGAGATCATGACGAGCCTGCCGGTTGATCTGTTGCAACGCATCTAGGTACGCAGTGCAGTTGCGGTCAATCATCCCACGGTCTAACAGGTACTGAACCTGTTCGACATCGTGTTTGATTCTGGATTTATTCACGGATGTCTCACGGACGGGGCCACCATGGTCTTGTTTCAACTCCGCTGACCTACGAAAATGAGTCATGGCTTGGTCAAATCGCTTCCGCCAAATCAGCGCGAACGCCAGGTTGTAATGGGCCCTTACATAGCCAGGTTTCAACTCGAGTGCGCGTTCGTACGAAGCCACGGCCTCGTCCAGTTTTCCTTGTTCCATCAGGCTAATGCCAAGATTGCAATGAGCTTCAACGTGGGTAGGCTTCAGACTAATGGCCTTGCGGTATGAGGCCATAGCCTCCTCGTGGTGCCCCTGCTCCTTCAGAGCGGCCCCAAGGTTATTGTGTGCCTCGACATAGTCAGGCCTATCGGCTATCGCCTTGCGATAAGCGGACTCTGCTTCCATAAGCTTCCCTTGTTCCATCAAGACATTGCCAAGATTGGCCTGAGCCTCGACATACGTTGGGGTCAGGCTGAGGGCCCGCTCATACGCTGCAGCTGCCTCCACGTGCCGGCCCTGCTTCTGAAGCACGACGCCACAGTTGAAGTGATACGGCGATTTCTTGGGGTCTTGCTCGATTGCTCGCGCGATGAGACTAAGGGATTGGTCGAGCTTGCCGATTTGATAGGCGAGCAGCCCTAGATAGTGGAGTGCGTC
>JBHICF010000075.1:0-8634 GCA_046759485.1 Nitrospiraceae bacterium | reverse complement strand
CGCGCGCGATCCCCATGCTGACGGTCAAATGGATGGATGTCCCGTTGATCGCAAATTCGTGACTTTCGATTTTGCTGCGAAGACGGTTGGCCAAGATGGTCGCCTGAGGCAAGTCGGTGCGCGGCAAAATGAGCGCGAACTCCTCGCCGCCAAACCGGGTAACGATATCGACAGCGCGAATCGATTGGCCAAGCAGGGCGGCCAAGTCTTTGAGGATATGGTCCCCCGCCACGTGCCCGTATTCATCGTTCGTCTTCTTGAAGTGGTCGAGGTCGACCATGATCAGACACAACGGCGTGCAGTAACGCTCAGCTTCCCTAAATTCACGAGTGAAAATGCTCGTGAAGGCTCGACGGTTCAACAAATTGGTCAAGCTGTCGGTCATCGCAAGCGTCTGCATATGGTTGTGGATTTCGACGTTGCGCAACGACAGCGCCAGCGATGTGGCGACGGTCTTGAACAGCTCCAGCTGGGGTTCGTCGAACGGCATTCCCGGCACACATTCAACCCGGATGAATCCCACGAGCCGCTTGGCCACCAACAGCGGCAATTCGATGGCGTCGAGCCGCTCTCCCCGCCCGCCTTCCAAAGAGTGCGGACCACAGGTGAAGCCAAGGCCAGCGAGGCTCGTATCCTGACGATTGGACTGCCGGTCATTGCCCTCCGAGATTCCGGCTTTGGCACGCAACTCCCGACCACGAGTCAACAACGTGCGCTTGGCGACCTCCACGGTCCGACCGTTCTGAATCGATGGCCCATACACCCACACTTCCTCAGGCTCGAGCCACACCACGCCGAGCTGCTGGAACTTCACAATCTGCGAGAGACGGGATCCCAGGAGCGGGATGATTTCATCCGCGCGCAAGGAGCCTGCCATGTCTTGCCCTAACTGGTTCAACAGCATGAGATTCCGATTCCATTGCTCCAGCGAGTCGCGTTCTTTGGCGAGGTCTTCGTTGGCATGCTGGAGCTGTCCAGAAAGCTCACGTACCTCGAGGAACGACCGACGAGTCGCCAAACCCTGACGAAGGGAGTCTTCCAGACGCGCGGACACGACCGGCACGGTCAGGTAGTCGAACGCCCCGGCGCGGAGCAGCCCAGCAGTCTCTTCGGCACCCTGGTCGGGGCCGACGAGAATCACACAGGCCGCGGAGTCCACCTTCCGAAGCTGTTGGAGAAAATGAAAGACTCGACGGGGGGCAGAGTGGATCTGACAGATGAGGGCGTCGACGGCCTCATGCGAGACACGCTCGACGGCTTCCGCCTCGGTTCGTTCAACCAGAACGTCGTAGCCGGCTTTAGAAACTTGCTGTGTGAGGGCCTGGACTGGACCCGACAGTCCCGTCAGGAGAACCCGGGGTGTGTCGGACAATCTGGCCTGTGCTGACGCCTCCATGATCTGACTTCCCAACTGAAAACTGAAGTGGGTATAGTGTTGCGTTTCGGGGTATTAACTATACTCACTGTACCTTTCAATATAGCAAAAAACTGAAATCCCGCCAGTTAACCGCCCATCGGAAGGAGGGGGTGGGAGGTGGGGGCAAGAGACCTTCCGCCTGTGGAGTGAGAGCCTAACCTGGCGAGAGATCTACAACTTTTGCACGTAACAGATGGAGAACGGACACACAGCAAAAATATTTTTTTGTTCAATTATTACAGGCTGTTCGGCAGGCCAAACGACGACCTGCCTTATGGATTCCTTACTTCCAGGCTTCCCACCCCGGCTTTGACCAGTCAGCCTCTCGTCTAGGCACCCTGGCCACCCTGGGGCGAAACCGACCCAAGAAACAAGAAATTCTATCCCAGGGGTTGGAAGGTATCGACCCTAGGGGGAAACACATTGACCACTCGGAAGAGGAACGAGCAGGCTGGCGTCATGGGCTTGCTTGGGATGTAATCCAGGCAGGGAATGATTAGAGGGAAGCTAGGGATTCCCGGCTTCTTGATAGGCAGCTGCGAATTCGCTGATGAGCTTGCCAAGGTTCTCGTGGACACGAGCCTCTGCGACGTCAGTGGGGCCACTGAACAGTTTCAGATCTTGCCACACAATCACGGGGGCGAGGTCTTTGGTCCGGGTGACGAGCGCCATCCGGCTGACCCACATGTGGAGAGTAGCAACATATCGCGTGGTGGACCCGGTGCCCGCGAACCCGATCGTCGCCGTTAGGCCGAGCTTGTCAGGACAAGGGTTCTGGACACGAAGACCATTCATCCCCGTCTGAAGCCCGTGGACCAATTTCTTCTGTAATTGCTGATCAGTCACCCACTGCTGACTGCTCACATCGGACCCATTGACTTCGACACTCACACATTCCATCTGGCCTAAGGCGGTCTCCGCCCACCCAGGCGCGGGAAGGACCATCAGAAACAGTGCGAGACCCCAAATCAGCCGAATCATGCCATCCTCCGAACTAGATCTCCTCAGGCCCTAGATATAGGACCGGATCGTTCCAGGCTCTTAGCCAAATATAGCAGGTCTTTCCTCAAAGCGAAGCCCAACGTGGCCAGGTTATAATGCCTGTGACCTTATCCTTGCGAATATCGAACAAAGCAGCCGCGCGCCCATTTTGACCAACAAGAGGAGGTGAACATCATGTGTCCATTTGAGAAATGGCTCGGTTTCTGTCCGTTTGGAGCACTGCGTTGGCTCAAATCCGCATTGAGGCTGACCTACTAAACAGAAGAGACAGGACCAGTGCGACGGTCCCCGCCCTGGGCAGCCACGGTAGGGTCCATTGAGTCTTGTCTGGTGAGTTGCTATCTAATTGATCAGCAGAAGGAGTTCGGAGACTATGAGAATGAGCCGCTGCGCTGTGGTGGGTTCTGTCTTTGTCACATTTCTTCTGTGGACCGGATCGGTACCGGCGCAAGAGGTCCCACCGGGACGAATCTTGATTCATATGAAGACCTCGCTGGCTGAGGATGACGCGCAGATCTGTGCGGTCCCCAACGTGGCCTGGACCGCGGTCCAGGCCGGATATAAGGTGAGGATCTTGGTGGACGCCAGTGCGGTCACATCTGTGACGAAAGGTTTCGGCTGGTTCAATGGGATATTTCGGCCGAACAGCACGGCACTCGATCGGGCGTCATTGCCCCAGCGCGAGCGCGAGAGTCTATCCGAACAGATGAGTGCGCCTCTTGAAGAAGTACCCCAGAACTACGGAGCCTATCTGAAGTTCCTCAAGAACATGGGCGTAGAAATTTACGGCAACAAAACGATGATGCTGCTGTACCAGATCGATCCTGAGAGGGTGGATCCTGTCGTCACTCCCATCTCCCTGGATCGGATGATGCGGCTTTTTGAATGGGCTGATCGCACCATCGTGTATTAAGAGCCCTGTTCCACATGCCCTAGTGGAAAGGCAAGTCCTCCTTCGCTTGGTGTCCCCTTTCTTACCTGTAGTGAGGGTGGTCCGGCGCGTATAAGTTTGGCTGCATCATCAGCCGATCCGTTCACCTCTTAAAGTGGGCTTGGCTCCGAAACTCCGATAGGTGACGCTCACGAACGCAACGGCTAGGAAAACAAGGACGAGGATGATGGCGAGTGGAAACGAGGGCAGATAGCTGAGCCGTTCCTGACCGCCATTCCAGTTTAGATACGCAATATAGAAATAGAGGAGCTGGATGCCTGCAAAAAAGAAGGCGAAGACCGTGAACATTCCGACGAACCGCTCACGGAGCGTTCTGGATCGGTTGCCCATACTCAGAAGAAATTGCGGGAATGATGTGGCGTGAACCGGGAAGAGCCTCTCTTGATGTGACAGGTAAAAGGCGAACATCTGCCCGGCCAGCACAGAGACAAGGATTTTGCCCGTGAGGCCGTACCACTTCGCGACCTGCAGGCCGAAGGAGTCCACGATATTGCGCCACAGCGGATTGGCTTCCAGGGTGAGATCAGGACTGCGGTACAGGGTGACGAAATAGTCAGCGAAGTTCGCGAGGAGTGCGACTAGCCCGACGATTGCGGCTGCGGTCCAGACCGCACGTCGCATTTCATGGCGGAGGACATACGCCATCGCGACGGCCCCACCTGCCACCGTCACCCAGGCAAGGATCGACAGCCACACCCCAATCCGTTCAATCGTGGCCAGCAAGCGAAAGAGTTCGTCTTCAAGCATGGCCTAGAGTCTCGGTGCAGATTCGATACGGATCGTGCCGGACTCATCCATCACACGGAGGACTTTTGTCTTTACGTGGATCGTGTAACCAACAATCTCTCCATCAGTGCCCAGCCGTGGGGCATAGCGTACTGCGCCAGGGTCGCACAAATACCGACCCATGCCCAGGTGGTCGGCACTGACAAGTCCCGCGCGGTCCGCCGAAGGCGCGGCCTGCCCTGCTGGCGGACCCAGCGATTTGAGATCAGGACTGTAACCGACTTCTGGATAGGCTTTCCGGTATTGTTCTTCCGCCTGATGCAGTTGGGTCAGTGGATGGTGCACGAAGCTAAGATCCTGGTATGCGAGAAATCGCGGCAACGCCATCAACATGAGCGCTACCATAACCGGCCCCACGCACCCTAGCTGGGCAAGCCAGTCACCCTTCAGGCGTCCTTGGCTGCGTTTGATACGCCAGTGCCCTACTACCCCCGTGACGAAGGCGACGGGACACAGCACGATGATAAATGGCCAAAGAATGCCCAGCCCTTTCCACAGCTGGGGATGCTCGTGGCTTCTGCAGGTAGGACTGTCGATTATCCCAAAGATGCCACCCAAGATCAGGATTGCCCCCAACCCGAGCCACCAGCCCATCCCGCACAGGAATGAAAAGAGGGCTAACCAACTGAGCTGTGAATCTTTGTTTTGCATCATTACAAATCAGGAATGGAGCCCCTCCCCATCCACGCTCTCGTAAGTATATCTCGCGTTCCGGGCAAGGTATGAGGTTGGGATCCACGGCGGCTCCGGGCGAGAGTTCAGAAAGCTGTGAGGGGTTATCCTGATTGCGTCGTGCCGGAGCGGAGGCTTCTAGGTTCCGCGTACAGGATTGTTCATCTTCTTACTACAGCTCGACACGAGAAACCGAGGGAATCACCTTGGAAGTCCAGGTGATAGACCCCATTGCGCGCCCGCTGTATACGGCATCACTCTTGCTACTCCGTCGTATAGGGACAGTGGAAGACGGCGTACAGAGGGAGGACTTCACGCTATGAGTATCACTGCAGAAAAACCCGGAGTGGCTGCATCCATTCAGTCTGGCACGATTCTCCTGGTCGAAGATCAGAAGCAAGTCCGCGACGTCACTCGTCAGATGCTGCAAGAACAGGGCTACACGGTGCTCTTCGCGGGAGATGCCGAAGCTGCGCTGAAGGTCTGCCGCTTGCATACTGGGAAAATCGACCTATTGGTCTCCGACGTCGTCATGCCAGGCACGAATGGCCTCGCCTTGGCCGAACGGATCCGCACCGTGCGACCCAGAATACGCATTCTGCTCTATTCAGGCCTACTGCCGGACAACGCGGTCGTGGGCAAGATGCGGCCGGATGCGGATTTCCTTCCCAAGCCCTTTACGCAGGACCGTCTCGTAGAAAAGGTGCACGAGATCTTGCAACCCACTGCGTAAGGATCCGCTACCACGAAGGATGCTCCGCGGACTCTTTTACCGAGGCCAGAAAAATCCCGAAATCTTGCCTCGGTGACCATTCTGTGTTAGGTTGGCAAATATCGCGTAAGACCTCCTCTGCCGGGGGCCGCAGGTCCCAGTGGCCAGGAGAGGAAGCTTACGCGATTTTTTTATGCGAAACGCCTTTTTTTGCGTGGAACCAGAAAAGATGCAGCACCACCAGGGGGTTACGTGATGGGCCGGAAAGGACTGGCTGCGTCTGTTGGCAGCCCACCGTATCTCTCTTTTGTTACGAAACGTGATCAGGTAACTCGATGTTAAAAGCGACAGTCTCAAGCCTCCGAGCTCTCATCAAAGACGCGGCGTGGATTTGGTATCACATTGCGGTGCTGGTCCTGAGTGCCGGGATTGCTTTGTCTCTACCAACGGTCGCTCAAAGTTTCCTGGGCTACTGGTCTCGGGTAGAGAATGAAAAGACCTCTCTCGTGATTTTAGAAATAGCAGTGGCGGTCTGTCTCATGGTCTTCTTCTACTACATTCGTCGGAGCATTCAGGACAGGAAGCTTGCCAAGATGACCATCGGAGCCGGCCTGGTTTCCTTCTCCCCCATGCGCGAACGCCGTTCACAGAGTCGGGTCAGGAAATTGAAGGAAAAGCACGGCACGGGCCGGACTGTCATGGTGATAGGGTCCAGTGGTTACGGAACCTTTGTTGACCAAGTCGGGGATTTATCGACCGTGCTCGGAAAATGCCTGGGGGCCAAAATCCTGCTGGTGAACCCCTACAGTCAGGAAGCAAGCACGCGCATACGGGCTCTCGCGCATCCCGATCTCACGCTGGAAAACTTTCGAGACGAAGTCAGGCAAAGTATCGAGCTGCTCAAGAGGCTCAAGGCGATCGGGAAAGCCGTCAAACTTAAGCTCTACTCGGACCCCCCGCTCATCAAATTGGTCATTCTAGGAGACTACCTCTGGTTGCAGCATTACCATACCGATCTGGATGTCCAGAGCATGCCCGAGTATGTTCTCCAGCATAACCTGAAGGGCCACGGCCTTTACACCCTGTGTCACCAGTATTTCGTGCAGCGATGGCAAAGTCCCGACATACCGGAATATGACCTCGATACTGACGAGCTCGTGTACAGAGGCAATAGTGGCGACGAAGTGAAGAGGGTACGATTCGGGCCACAGGAGGTATCTGAGGGTGTCCGGCCACGTCAGGAGGACCTCGGTCTCACAATCCATACAAGAACGGCCAACCCGCCCCGACGCCGCGATGCCTGATTGCTTCAAGTAGAGACCTAAGCCGAAGCGTCGCTTTGCCCGGCCTCAAGCTCATCCAGCCCCCCGATTACGACCAGATGATCTGGGATGTGACATCGTTAGGCACCACATGAGGATGCGCGATTACAGCGCGCCCGTGGCTAATCCCATTGCGATGCCAAGAAGCATGAGTGACACCAGGGCGCGAATAGTCCCCATGGTAACTTGTTTCAAGAACCGATTGCCGAGGATCGTTCCCAGAAAAGCCGATGCAATGGCAGTGACAATGACAAGTCCTTCCTCACCGAAACTTACCTCTGACACTGTTTTTGAATAAATAGAAAGTCGGGCAACATCGACGAGACACGCGATGACCACCCCCGTGCCCAGAAACTGCTCCTTGGTTAACCCACACTTGAGCAGGAAGGCACTCCGCAACGCACCCTGATGTCCCGATAATCCTCCAAAGAACCCGCTTAAGAGGCCACCGATTGGCAAGTACCTCTTTGGAAAAGACAGGTCCTTGAGCCTCGGTGTCCCCTCGAGAACAGCGAAACACACCAACAGTATTGCAACGGTGAGCTTCAAGGGCAATACCTCGAACTCCCGATTTGCAATCCGGTAGCTGAACATCGCCTCCAAACTGGCCAGCCAGAAGAGCGCCCATGCCCCTACAAAGGCCCCCACAATGGCCGTTCCGCCGAATCGAAGCAGGGTTATTTTGTCGGCATGTTTTCCAAGCAGCCCTAGCTTCAAAACGTTGTTAGAAAAATGCACAACCGCCGTCAAAGCCACGGCCAGGTCAACCGGGAAGAACAGCGCGAAGACCGGCATCAGCACGGTGCCAAGCCCGAATCCCGAAAAAAAAGTTAAGGCAGCGGCGACGACCGATGCGAGCGCAATCAGGAAAAGTTCCATGGGAGGTGTGAGTATCTTGGAAGGTCAGCCGCCTACTCGGCGTTCAGGTTCTAGAGGTGTCTGGAAGGCAAAGTCAACCGATGACCCTATTCACACATGGAGATCACCTTTAGATCGACAAGCCTTCGCACACTATTATCTCTTAAAATACTCTGGACTAGTTCTATTAGCATCATCGAGAAACCAATCCCCATTTTCAAACACCCAAAGGTCATACAGCGTACTTACGCTGCGCGACCCGCTTTTACTAAGTATTGACATGCTCATCTTCGCAGTGGCTCTCAGTGCAGAGACTTCTAATGAGATAAGTTCTGCTGTGGGCTTTTGTTGCTCGAGAAAGTTGCTCCAAACTTTGATCATCTCTGCTTTCTCCTCCTTGGATTCAAACATTCTCCGGTGCGCCCTTTCACTCCGCATTGCAATGAAAGAATTGAACTCTCCTCCTAGGAAATAATCATAGGCCAAGGTGATACGTTCTCTCAGCTGTTCCTCGCTAGTGGCGGGCACGTTCAATTCCTCTTGATTGCAATGAGTTAATCCAAGAGACACCGCCACGAGGCATACCAAGATCCAACACTTGGATTTAGTTTTCATTTACACAGCCCTTTCTTTTTCTCCTGTGCAGTCCGGGCTCTATTGAAACGGTCCACGCGATCACGAATGTCCGCCCATTCATCAGGCACAGGCACCCCGATCTTTGCTTCCATCCACTTGCGAATAGCATTGTAGGTATCCCTGGCCATTCGATTGGCTTTCTCGGGATCATTATAGGTCTTATCAGGCCCATGCATCTCAAGTAGATGGCCGACGTCTGGATGAAAGCCCGCATGGGAGTAGGAGTCTTGCAGCGTATGCAGGTATTCGGCAAGACTGTCAACGCTCCCTCCCAGCG
>JBHICF010000074.1:0-8693 GCA_046759485.1 Nitrospiraceae bacterium | reverse complement strand
TATTCAATACAGACCTCATCCAGGCACTGGAGTTACAATCGCTCCTTGAGATTGCCGAGACGATGGTAGCTGGGGCGCTTGCCAGGACGGAAAGCCGCGGCGCGCACTACCGGTCGGATTGTCCTACGCGCGACGACGCAAACTGGCTGAAGCACACTGTGGCATCACCCATGCCGGAAGGTCCTGCGCTCCGGTATGTCCCGGTCACCATCACCCGCTTCCCTCCGAAGTGACCCCTCCCTCTACCAGCTCACTGAGATCCCTTCCTTACTCCTGAAAGCTCGCCGTATTTTGGCCCTCCTGGCGAGGTCTAAGTGCGCGATTGTGCGCACTTGAGTCCTTGCGTCCCTCAGGAAATAGGCTATCTTTTTAATGGTATTGACGTAGGCCGGGTTCCTGACCATCAGCGAGGAACTTTGGGATGAATGTCACCTGTCGCATGTGCCAGTCCACTCAGTCGGTTCCTGATGAGGGGTTGCCCAACCGCCTCCAGCAGGCCGTCTGCCCCCGGTGCGGCGCCAACCTGGTGCTCATCAGGGCTGGAGCCACGACAGCAGCGGCCAGCAGAGCGGGGGGGCGGCCGCAGCGCGGGGACGGCCCTGATTCTACGGGTCGGCGCCACAAGCTGTTGGGCATCGCGGCCGCTTCGATCATTTTCTTGGTGAATCTTGCCCTCATCATGGGCGGGGGATCCGGAATCCTGCACGGGGTAAAGACCTCTGAGGCGTACCAGCTTTCGGTTGCATTCATTCGCCAGAACCAAGAGATCCAGAAAGTGGTAGGGGAAAATCTGGAATTCGGGTTTTTCCCGGCCTTCTGGATTGGCACCAGGGGGGATCAAGGGAACGCCGAGTTCGGGATCGGGGTCCGTGGATCAACGGGTTCAGCGGACGTGCATATCTCGTTGCTTCGTGAGGAGGGCGAGTGGCGAGTGGTGAAGGCATCCTATAAGGATGGGACAGGCAAGCACACCACGCTGCTGGATGAGGCTCAGTTGGCGACGACACGAAAAGGGTGGACGAAGCTACATGCTGCGGCGAGCCGCGGACGCGTTGGCAAGGTCAAGGTCCTCCTGGATCAAGGGGACAAGGTTGATGCAAAGGATGCTGAAGGCCGGACCCCTCTGCACGAAGCCTCGCAGCATGGACACAACAAGGTCGTCACACTACTCATCGAACGAGGAGCGCAGGTCGGCGCGAAGGAGAAGGAATTTGGTCAGACGCCTCTACATCTGGCCGTGGAGCAGCAGCATGCAGAGATCGTCAAGATCTTGCTCCAGGCCGGAGGTGACGTCAACGCACGAAACAAGTTGCGCCAAACTCCCTTGCATCAGGTCACACGGGAGGCAGCCCGCTCAGATGGTACGGTGACACAGTTGCTGTTAGACGCAGGAGCTGATTTCGAGGCGAGGGATGCCAGGGGATTCACGCCGCTTGTCCGGGCAGCCGCCTATGGAGATCTCTCTTGCGCCATGCACTTGGTCGCGAGGGGCGCGAACGTGAATGCGAAGACGGAGCAGGGAAGCACGGCCTTGATTCATGCTGCGAAGCAGGGCCACATCGAAGTCGTGCAACTGCTCCTGGAGCACGGAGCAGACGTGAATGCTCAAGTGGCCAGTTGGACGGCACTTCAATCTGCCGAGTCGAATGGCCATCGCACAGTGGCAGAGTTGCTACGCAATTACGGAGGCAGGAGTTTCGGCACGGCCTATGAGCATGCTCAGCGCGGGCATCGGTTCGATGAACGTGGGAAGGTGAAACAAGCGATCGCCGAGTACGACAAGGCGATCGCAATCAACAACGACTACGCTCAGGTCTACTATAACCGTGGGGTCGCGTATCGCAAACTCAAGCAATACACACGTGCCCTGGCCGATTTCGCTACGGCCATCGACCTCGATCCGAAGTATGCAGCTGCCTACGATAACATGGGCTGGATTTATGCGAGGCAGGGCAACTACAGGGAGAGCATCCGATATTGGAGCAAGTACCTGGAATTGAAGCCGAACAGTGGAGCTGGCTACCTCAATAGAGGAGGGAGCTACTTTCGGACAGGTGACCGCGTGCGAGGACTACAAGACGCGCAAAAGGCTTGTAGCCTTGGCCTCCGACGTGGATGCGAGATCACCGAGCAGTTTAAACAAGGGAGAAGCGCAGCGTGACACAAGAGACCTTGAATTTCGTCTGTCACTCCTGTGGGGGTCGCTATCATGCCCTTGATGATGGCAGCTTGAAAGACGGGGCGACCAGTGCCTGTCCGAAGTGTGGCACACACTTTGTGTTCTTCGTGTTACCGGGGGATGATCCTCGAGAAGTCCGTGCCGCTGCTGGGGGTGTTCGCCCTGGTCCAAGGGCCGGCGAATCACAAGCTGCGGCGGCAGACTCCTCCCTCGGCTATGTCCGCCCGTTTCTCTTTCATGGCTCGGGAATGTCCCTCTTCGGCATTCACATCATCAATGTGTTCCTCACGCTGGTGACGCTGGGGGTGTACTACTTCTGGGCGAAAGTGAGAACACGAGCCTACCTGCTGAGCCAGATGGAGTTCGAAGGGGATCGATTCGCGTTTCATGGAACCGGTAAGGAGATGCTCAAGGGGTTCACGAAGGCCCTGATCGTGTTCGGCATCCCCTATGTCATAATCCAGCTGGTCCCAGACCTCGTGGGACCCACTGCGACCATCAAGACCGTGGTGTCCCTTCTCAGCGGCGCCATTCTCTTAGTCTTTATTCCATTCTCGATTATCAGTGCGCGACGCTATCGGTTCAGCCGGACGTCTTGGCGAGGGATCCGGCTCTCCGTTCGGGGGCGGGCCCTCAACTTCATTAAACTCTTTATTGGCGGCTGGTTCCTGACCGTGATCACCCTCGGCGCCTACTACCCGTACTTTGAGACTAGGATGCAACGGTTTCTCATCTCCCACTCCTATGTCGGCAATCAGCGGTTGGAGTTCGACGGGTATGGTGGAGACCTCGCGCAGAGCTTCCTGGTAGCCTATCTTCTGCTGCCCTTCACGCTCGGCTTTTCGTGGATTTGGTACATGGCGAAGAGACAGCGTTACTTTTGGAGTCATACCACCTTCGCGGCCGCTCGATTTCGATCAACGATCACGGCTTGGGGATTGCTTCGGTTGAAGGTCGTGAACCTCGCCCTGTTGATCGTCACGTTGGGACTGGCCTGGCCTTGGGTGGTCATCAGAAACGTTCGGTTTATTTTGGCGCACCTGTCGCTTGAGGGCCCGATTGAATTGCAGGGCCTTCGCCAGGAGCACCAGACGGTCACAGCCACGGGTGAGGGGCTGGCTGACTGGCTGGATACCGGATTTGAATTCGGCTAAATCAGGTGATGGGAACGATCTGGTCCGGCTATTACCTCGACGGGCGCAGCTCAGCGCGCCAACCCGTATCTATCCAGCTCTTCGCCGACACATTACGAGTCACCACGGAGAGCCAGACCACCTTCGAGTGGCGGTATAACGAGATCCACCAGACACAGGGCTCCTACGCCGGAGAACAAGTCCGCCTGGAGCGTGGCGGAGAGTGTCCCGAGCTTCTCCTCGTGCCCGATGTCGCGTTCTTGGCGGCCCTCCATCGAGTGGCCTTGGTTCGGCCCTCGCATATCCACAACCCTGCCCACCGCCGCTGGCGATCGGCGCTGACACTGGTCGCAGGCCTGGCCGTGATCATATTTGTTGCGATCCAGTATGTATGGGGCATCCCCGGCCTGGCCGCATTCGTGGCTCCACATATCCCGGTTTCCTGGGAGGAACGACTTGGCCGGACAGTCGTCGAACGGCTGGCGCCGGCTGAGGAGCGGTGCAATGCCCCAGGGCAAGTCGAAGCGATCCAGCGGGTCGCGACTCCTCTTATCCAGACCCTGACAGAGACACCGTACGAGTTTCACATCATTGTCCTCGACTCTCCGGTCGTCAACGCCTTCGCGGCTCCAGGGGGGTACGTGGTCGTCTTCAAGGGGCTGCTCGAACGGACACAGAGTCCTGAAGAGCTCGCCGGCGTGCTCTCTCACGAAATGCAGCACATCGAACAACGCCACGTCACACGAGCGCTGCTGGAGCAGATCTCAACCGGACTTCTCATCTCCGCGATCTCGGGTGATCCCACCGGTGGCGTTGCGTTCGGTGTCGAGGGAGCTCGGGCTCTCGGAATGTTGCGATACAGTCGCAATCATGAAGCAGACGCGGATACCCGAGGAATCGGAATGTTGCTGTCGGCCGGGGTTGATCCGAATGAGATGATCGCGTTTTATCGAGAGTTGCAGTCGCACACCAAGGGTCAGGAAGGAGTCATGTCCTACCTTTCGACTCACCCTTCTACTGAAGAGCGAATCATGAATCTTCAAACACTGGCCAAGGGAACATCCAGCCAAACGACCAAGATCGCACCGGATCTTGACTGGCCCTCAATCCGATCACAGTGCTATGCCTCACCCCACTAAGAAGCTCCAGGTACGACATTCCCATTACGCACTCTCTCCATCGGCCTAGCTTCGCCCGCCGCCAGCCTGCGAGGAAGACACGTACGCAACTCACTGCGGGCCACACCTTCCAGGAAACCGGGTCTAAGAACGCGCTTTGCTCCCAGAGTCGCTAGGACCAGGCTGGTGAAGGAAGCGTGCTCCATTGATGGTATAATCAATCATCCGGTTGGCGGGTCTATGCGCGTTCTGGTTATCGAAGACGAAGCGAAGGTGGCGTCCTTCATCCGTCGTGCGCTCGAAGAAGAAAGTTATGCGGTGGATGTCTGCGCAGACGGCGCCAAAGGCCTTGACCTGGCCCTCAGCGAGACGTACGACCTGGTCATCCTCGACCTCATGTTGCCGGGGCTCCCGGGCCTTGAAGTACTGAAAAGCCTCCGGAAGGAGAAAATCCACACCCCGGTGTTGATTCTCACCGCGCGCGCCCAGGTTGAGCAAAAGGTGAAAGGCCTAGATGCCGGGGCTGACGATTATCTCACGAAGCCCTTTGCCATCGACGAGCTTCTTGCGCGTGTGAGGGCCCACCTCCGGCGTGGTCCCAGCGATGTGATGGGTGTGCTTCAGGTCGATGACTTGGTGCTCAACCCGGTCACCAGAGAGGTCACACGCGGCGGACAGCGTATCGAACTCACAGCGAAGGAATACGCGCTCCTTGAATATCTGATGCGCAATTCAGGCCGGATCCTCACGCGCCCTATGATCGTCGAACACGTCTGGAACATGGATTTTGATACCTTTACCAACGTGATCGATGTGTACGTCAATTATCTGCGGAACAAGATTGATCGAGGGCGCGGGCGGAAGTTGATTCAGACGGTCCGGGGCAGCGGGTATGTGCTGAGGGCTGAGTAATGCCGCTTCGAGTCCGACTCACGCTTTGGTACGGCACCGCACTTGCTTTGATCCTTATTGTCTTTGCCACGGTGCTGTACGTGGTGATGGCTCGAGGGTTGAGAGACCAAGTCGATCATTCCATAGAGCAAGCGGCCATCGCCGCGGTCCGCTCACTTGAAAATCGCTTTGGACCATTCCTTCCATTTGAAGACTTCTCCGCTCAGTTTCCCGAAGTTGCAGTCGTAGACAAGTTTTTTCAGATTTTCGGGCCCACCGGAAAGGTCACCATTCAGTCAGCGAACATTCAGACACGAGAAATCCCGCTCAGCCGCACCGCGTTAGAGGCAGCTTTCCAAGGTAGGAAAACATTCGAGTCGGCCGCATTCCCCGAGGAAGTCCCCGTTCGATTGGTATCAGTTCCCATCATCTATGACGGGACACTGGTCAATATTGTGCGGGCAGGCACCTCATTGCAGCCCGTTGAAGAGACCCTCCATCGACTGCTCATCGTAATGCTCATCTCACTGCCCGCGGCACTCCTCGTGTCGTTGGCAGGCGGCTGGTTTTTAGCCGGGCAGGCGCTCCGCCCGGTCGAGAGCATTACGCGGGCCGCGCGGCGAATATCAACGGGGGATCTGACACAACGTCTCACCGTGCCCCGGTCTCCCGATGAAATCGGCCGATTGGCTGCGACGTTTAACGAGATGATCGCGCGTCTGGCCGCCTCGTTCCGGCAGGTCCGCCAGTTCAGCACGGATGCCTCGCACGAACTGCGTACGCCGCTGACTGTCATGAAGGGAGAGACTGAACTAGCGCTCCGGCGTCCCCGATCGATCGAGGATTATCAATTAGTGCTCGAGAGTAACTTGGAAGAGATTGATCGTATGACCCACATCGTGGACGAACTGCTCTTTCTCTCACGGGCCGACCTTGGTGAGGTAAAGATGACGTTCCTGCCTATCAAGCTGGAGGCGCTTGTCGAAGACATCCAACGTCAGGCCGCTGTGTTGGGTCAGGAGCACGAGATCCAGGTGATGCTCGGCGAGATTGCTCCCGCGACCGTCCTTGGAGATGAGTTGAGACTTCGGGAGTTGCTGCTGAATCTGGTCGACAATGCCGTCAAGTATTCCCATCAGGGAGGGAAAGTTTCCATCAGTCTATCGTGCGAAGATCGAACAGCCCGACTCTCAGTGGATGATTATGGAATCGGCATTTCGCCAGAAGAGCAAGGGTTCCTGTTCAACCGCTTCTACCGAACAGATGCCGCGCGCGCGCATACGAAGAAGGGGACCGGTCTGGGACTTTCTATATGCAAATGGATTGCCGAATCTCACCATGGTCGAATCGAAGTCCAGAGTACCGTCGGTGTGGGGTCACGCTTTACCGTGGTGCTGCCGCTGGCGCCCTCCTCGCATTAGCGCATTTTAATCTCTCATTAACTTCCCTCTTAGGTTGAGTTGGTAGTCTACACGGTCGTGAGGCTCGCCCAATCGGGTTACGGGAGCCTCCCAAGCACCCTATCCCTTCCAAGGAGGTTTGTATGAGAGGATTGTTGCAACGCAGGAAGGAAATTCTCACTGGACTCGTGATCCTGGGAGCGATTGCGATCTGGCATGCTGAATGGCTCCCGTCAACGCATGCCTCAGGGTCTGCGGAGACTGCCCAGGTCAATCTTCCCCATAGCAATAACCAAGGCGCGTCAGGCGGGTTCGCTGATGTTGCGGAGGCTGTCACGCCGGCCATTGTCAACATTACCGTATTGCGCGAGCACATCCGGGGCACCCAGGATCTACGCAACCCGATGGAGGAGTTCTTCGGGTCTCCGCGGAGGCCTCACATGCCGAGAGAACCCTGGAATGAGCCATGGGACCCGAGGAGGCGCGGGATGGGTTCTGGAGTGATTGTCTCTCCTGACGGCTATATTGTGACAAACGACCATGTTGTGCAGGGAGCCCGGAAGGTGAGCATCACCCTCCCGGACAAGCGCGAGTTTGAAGGCAAGGTGATCGGCCGCGATCCCAAGACCGATCTCGCCGTCATCCATGTCGAGGCAAGTGACCTGCCCTCTCTCACATGGGGTAATTCTTCGAAAGTCCGGGTTGGAGAGTATGTGCTTGCGATCGGGAACCCATTCGGGCTGGACTCCACGGTGACGCTCGGTATTGTCAGCGCTGTCGGACGCGGCCAGATCGGGATCACCCAATACGAAGACTTTATCCAGACGGATGCCGCGATCAACCCTGGCAACTCAGGGGGCGCGTTGGTCAATACCGGTGGTGAGTTGATCGGGATCAACACGGCGATCTTCTCCCGGACCGGTGGGTACCAAGGCGTTGGGCTTGCGGTACCGACGAGCATGGCCAAGCCGGTCTTCGAAAGCTTGGTTAAGACAGGCAAAGTGGTTCGCGGGTACCTGGGTCTTGGCATCCAGGATTTGTCCCAAGATCTTGCCGATTCTTTTCAGCTCAAGACGGTCCAGGGGGCTTTGGTCAGCGAGGTCGTAAAAGGGAGTCCGGCTGAGCGTGGAGGCATCAAGCGGGGTGACGTGATCATCGAGTATCAGGATGTTCCAATCAACGATGCGGTCAGCCTCCAGCGCGCAGTGACGCGAACGCCGGTTGGAAAGGAGGCCACCATCAGGGTCGTTCGGAACGGCCGTGAGGAGCAGCTGAAGGTCCAGGTTGGAGAACTTGGGGAGCCGACTCAGGTTGCCAGCGGGGGCCAGGCCCACGACGAAAATCCACTGGCCGGAGTTGTGGTCCGGGAGCTCGATCGTCGGGCGGCTCACGAGCTGGGCCTCGATGAGAGCGTCTCGGGACTGGTCATTATGCGCGTTGAGCCCGAGAGTCGTGCTGACCGGGCCGGGCTCACGAGAGGCGATGTCATCCGTGAGATCAACCGTCAACCGGTGAAGTCGGTCCGAGACTATGAACGACTCATCGCCAAACTGCCGGACGATCGGAGCGCGCTTGTCCTCATCAGTCGAGGAGGCGCCTCGCTCTTCATTTCGGTCAAGGCGTGACATGCAGGTCTCGTTGGGGTGGGGCTGATTGCCTCACCCCCTCCTGCAGTCTAGTGCACGTGCTCGAACCAGGCCCTAGCTCACTTCACTCGGTGCACCGCGCCTGATCCCCATCACAGAACGTGCAACTTGATTCGAAGCGTCACTTCCCCTAGAGTGCATACGTGCTCCGAACCTTCCAAGGCATCAAGCCCACCGTTGCCGATTCTGTGTTCATCGACGAAACTGCCGTGGTGATCGGAGATGTGCATATCGGCGAGCAGTCAAGTGTGTGGTTTCATACGGTGATCCGAGGTGACGTCCATTACATAAGGATTGGCAACCGGACGAACATTCAAGACTTGAGT
>JBHICF010000073.1:0-8725 GCA_046759485.1 Nitrospiraceae bacterium | reverse complement strand
AGCCGAACAAACGCAATACGGGGAGGCGACGCGTAGTCAGTGTTATCAGTCTGCAGATAGAACCGACATGCACTCGTCTCTCCGTAATCGCCATCAGAATTTCCGGAGTTCTCGTCAGGTGCTTCACCGGTTAGGCTAAACTCAAATCGATGCCACTCCTGCCCGGGTGTGAGGGCACCGAGCCGGCGATAAGTTTCATGCTCAAAAATCTCGACTGCGATTTCGTCACCCAATTCCACATCAGCCCGGACTTCGAGATGGAGTACAGGCCCTCCATTGTGCTCTTTTTCCTCAGGGAGACTGAATTGGAATGGCACGTGTCCGTAATGTCCCTCGCAGTCCTTATAAAAACGAAAGTGCCCCGATGCATCGCGTTGAGGTGGAGACCAGTCCGCATCGCCGGAAGCACACAACAACCGCGCAGCCTTGTGGGGATCGGCATCGGACTCCTCGCCGACAGGGATAATAGCCAACAACTTCTCACCACGTTTGAGCCGGAGCTGTCGAATTTTATGAGAGCCCACCGGATGGGGAGCGCCGACGGTCACTAGATGGAAGAGCAAGGGACCACGCAATGAACCCGCATGCTGAAGTCCTGCAGCAAGCCGCTTAGAGAGCCCCTGAGATCGCGCTTTCACTCGAAGATTCTCCTCCTCCTGCACTTCCCTGTAATATGCCCGTGATACGGATAAAGGCTCGCCGTCTAGGACCACACGGCCAGAATTGAGCCAGATCACTCGGTCGCACATTGTCTGCACAGCGTTCAAGTCGTGACTGACGAAGAGAACGGTCGCTCCACAATCAACGGTCAGCTGCTTCATCCGCTCCAAACACTTACCCACAAAATAGGCATCTCCAGCGCTCAACACTTCATCAATGATGAGAATTTCTGGCTGAATGGCGGTAGCCACCGAGAAAGCCAGGCGGGCCTGCATACCAGCGGAATAGGTCTTGAGGGAATTATCAATGCAATCCTCTAGTTCAGAAAATTCCAAAACTTCGTCGAAGCGCCGGATGGCTTGTTTCCCCGTCACACCGTTATAGCTCAGAGCGGCCATCACGTTCTGACGCCCGGTGAAGTCAGGATGAAAGCTTGTTCCTAAGTCCATGAGCGCCTGGACTTGACCTCGCACAGTCACCTTACCCTCTGTTGGGCTGAGCAATCTGGCCACAATCCTCAGCAAGGTGCTCTTGCCCGCTCCATTGCGCCCAATGATCCCCAGTCTCTGTCCAGCAGGAACGAATAGATTGAAATTTCTCAGGACCCACAGCTCGTCATAGGCCGTTCGGGGGACCGGAAGGCCGAGCACGTCAAGAATTCGCCACCTGGATTTCCGGAAGATGCGATATGCCTTCGAGACATTCCTAATCTCAATCATTGCTGTCACACATGCTCAACAAATATCTCTTTGAAGCGCGAGAATACATAGTGTCCGAGCCAGAATGTCGTCAAGGAAATGAAAGAGAAGACTATGAAGTACTTAACCGGTACGGTTCCCACTACGATGCATTCCCGGTATAGCATGATCAAGTAATGCAAAGGATTCAGATACATGTACGGCATCAGCTCCGACGGAACCATATCAACCGTGTAGGCGATCGGAGAAACCAGCATGAGGAACAAAACCATCACGGACGTCACTTGGCCTAAATCTCGGAGGAACACGTTCAGCGCTGAGAGCGGCCAGATCAAACCGATGGTAAACAGGATCTGTAACGCCAAAATCGCCGGCGTGAATAATTGCGAAAGGTGCACCGTTCCTCGTACCCAGAGCAAGATCAGCAAGAGCGTGAGGCCGATTAGCATCGATAATGAGCCGACCAACACCGCCTTAACTGGAATCAGCTCGATAGGAAACAAGGTATTCTTGATGAGTCCCCTGTTGGAGAGCACACTGCCAACTCCGATGCCCAAGGCCTCGGACAATCCAAAAAACGGAATCAGCCCGGAAAAGATGAGTAGTACGTACTCAAAGTTAGTCACTCCGCCGATTCTGATCTTAAAAATCATCGTGTATACGACCACGTACAGGCCAAGAAATAAGAGTGGATAGAGCACGGTCCATGCGATGCCTAGGACGGTTCCGGCATACCTCCCCCGTATGTCGTTCACAGTCGTGGACCACAAGATGCGGCGATGACGAAACAGGAATTGTAGACTCGTGATCATCTCAGGCCTTGAGGTGCACCGGCGGGAGGACGCCTGCCAGTGGCCCTGCTAGAGGGAAACAGGTCGTCCTCGGTTGACACAATGATTCGCATACGCTCCTCTACGCTTTCCGCGTCCGCACACACTGGAATCGTACGGCTCTCCACTTATTGGTTCAGACCTCACGATGAGGCCTTGCGCCGAGGCCAGAGAAGCAAGACCCCGCTCTCCTTCAGTCCCCACTCGGTCTCTGGCAGTCAGGGATTCTGAGTACTCGCAAATACGAGGCAGGCCGTGTGCTCCGATCCTAGGCCTGAGCCACGAGTTGGGTGGTGATATGCCGGCTCGCCTCCATATTGCGCTGGCAAGCGGACTGTGAGTGCTGCCTCTTATTTCCAAGGTGCGTTCGAATGGCCACAAGGATGGATTCTGTCCCGGTCCCGGCAAGCACATTCCACCCCCCTTCTAAAGTCTCCACCCATTCCGTCTCGTCTCGGAGCGTGATGCACGGGACACTTAGCCAATAGGCCTCTTTCTGCACACCTCCAGAATCAGTGAGAATGAGAGCGGCTTCTGCCTCGAGTCGCAGCATATCTAGGTAGCTCACGGGCTGGATGACCTGCACCAGAGAGTTGTCGAGGACCGAGGCGAGTCCGAAACGCTCGATCATCTTTCTGGTCCGAGGATGACACGGGAACACGACGGGGTGGCGCATCAGCGGCAGGGATTTGAGGATGCTGCTGATACGCTGCTCGTCATCAGTGTTCTCAGCTCTGTGGAAGGTAACGAGGTAGTATTCCCTCGGGGAAAGCGACAGTCGCTCAAGAACGTCCGAGCGTGCCCTAGCCATGGGCAGACATAGCTCAAGCATCTCAGCCATCACATCACCCACCAAATGAACCCCCTTCGCAATTCCTTCACAGCTGAGATTCTTAACCGCATGGGCTGTGGGGCAGAACAACAGCGTGGACAGATGGTCGGTGATGACTCGATTGATCTCCTCTGGCATCCTTCGATTGTAGCTCCGGAGTCCAGCTTCGACATGGGCGATGGGAATCTGCAGCTTGCTCGCCGCGAGCCCTCCCGCCAGGGTCGAATTGGTATCACCATAGACCAGCACGTAGTCCGGTTGTTCTGCTCTCATCACTCGTTCAAGTCCCTCCAGCATCCGCCCCGTCTGCTGCCCGTGAGGACCTGAACTGATGCCCAGATGAAAGGCAGGAGGGGAAAGAGCTAACTCTTCGAAGAAGACAGTCGACATATCATTATCGTAATGCTGCCCCGTATGAACCAACACTTCTTGGATTTTGCGCCTGTGGTCACCGTTTTCGTTCGAGACCGCAATCGCTCGCGACACCATGGCCGCCTTGATGAACTGCGGACGCGCCCCAACGACAGTAAGGAGCTTCATGTTCCCTGTACCTCGACTAACCGTGCTCCCCAACCACGGTATTCGGCCTTGCAGGCTACGCACGCCACGAGCCGTCGCCCAGCCTTCACCGGGAGTTTCAACTTCACACCGCACCGACACATCCAACCTTGCTGACATCCCGGAGTTCCGGTGATCAGGGCAAAGTCTGGAACATCTTTCGTCACGACGGCACCAGCTCCGATGAATGCGAAACGACCGATGGTGAGGCCGCACAATATCGTCGCATTCGCTCCGATTGTCGCACCCTCCCGAACCAAGGTCCCACGAAACTCGTGCTTGCGCGAAATGTGGCTACGGGGATTGATCACGTTCGTGAACACCATCGACGGCCCGCAGAACACTCCGTCTTCGAGCGTGACACGGTCATAGACCGAGACATTATTCTGAATCTTGACGCCGTTTCCCACGGCAGCGCCTGGTCCGATGTACACATTCTGGCCAATCGAACAATTCTTGCCGACTACGGAGCCTTGGGCGATATGCGAGAAATGCCAAATTTTCGTCCCCTCCCCGATTCCGGAAGGGTCATCAATTGCAGCAGTCTCGTGTGCCCAAAAAGGCGGGATGGTACTCATCGTCACCCTTTCACCGAGACAGGTGCACCACCCAGATCCAGCGACTTTTGTGCCGCCGTGAGGACCCGAATCACTTGGAGGCCTTGAAGACCCTCACTCCGAGGTACCGCGCCCGTTCGGATACAGTCGAGGAAGTGCTGACACTCCAACTTTAGGGGCTCAGCAGAACCAATATGGGGAATCAGAATGTCTCCAAATCGGACATGGAGGTAGTCTTCGTACGACATGGCCTCCCGCCTGATATCCACACCCTTGTCATAGATTCGCACCTTGTCACTGGGGTCCATATCGTCAAACACGACCATCTTCCGGCTCCCCACTAGCGTGGTTCTCCTCGTTTTATGAGGGTCCAGCCAGCTGAGATGAATGTGCGCCATTTTTCTTTGCCTGAAATGGAGCGTCACGAAGGCCACATCAACGATTCCCTTTTGGAGAAACGCTTCACCTTTGGTCGTGACGACTTCTGGTTCATCTCCGAACAGATAGAGGGCAACTGCAACGTCGTGCGGGCCAAAACTCCAGAGGGCATTTTCATCTACCCGGACTCGGCCGAGGTTTAGACGTTGGCTGTAGAGATAGAACAGCTCACCGATTTCCTGAGTCTCGACCAGTTGTTTCATTCTCACGACCGCAGGGTGATATAGCAGCAGATGACCCACCATCAGGCACCGGCCGACACGGTCAGCCAGATCAACCAACTTCTCAGCTTCTTGCGAACTGAGCGCCATGGGTTTCTCGACAAACACATGCTTCTTCGCCTCCAAGGCACGCTGAGCTTGAGTGAAATGCTGAGATGCGAAGGAGGCGATGACTACGGCATCGACAGAATCATCTCGGACAACGTCATCGAACTGGGTTGTTGTGCTCACGCCAGGGTACTGAGATCGGACCTGGGCGAGACGCGCTTCATCCAGGTCGCAAACAGACGCAAGCTGTGCCTGCCGCAGCTGAGAAAAGGTGCGCACAAGGTTCTTCCCCCATTCCCCGCAACCGACCACGGAGACCTTTATTGGATTCTGGCCCTTGCTTGGCATCGTTTACCCCTCACTTCATCAGCTTCTGCCACACCAAAGGACGAGGATATCCCTACGTCCTTTAATACATCCGGAATCGCTTATAGGCGATCCAGCACATCTGAAACAGGAGTAGCCCATGGCGAAATCTCCGGATTTTCGTCTCCCCGTATACCCGGTCGCGGTACCGGACCGGGACTTCGACGATCTTGAGATTCTGCTTGGCGGCCCCAAACAACAGGTCGAAATCCCCAAACGGATCAAAGTCGCCGAAATAGTGTCGACCAGCTTTGATCTTCTCGTAGTCTCGTTTCAGCAAGACCTTTGTCCCGCACAGGGTGTCCCGAAGTCGCTGCTCCAGCAACCAGGTAAAGAGCATGCTGAACACCTTGTTGCCCCCGAGATTGAGCCAACGCATCGCGGCGCTCTCCATGGGGTAGACAAGTCGGCTCCCGTTCACAAACTCGCCATGGCCATCAGCAATCGCGTTGTAAAACTTGGGTAAGGCTTCCGGATCGACAGTGATGTCGGCATCGAATATCATCAACAACTCACCCGTCGCTGCCTCGAACCCTTTGCGAACCGCATCTCCCTTGCCGGTCCCATCCCCCTGGTGAATGAGCTTGATCGTATGTGGCCCTCGGTACCGAGCCATGACTTCACAAATGCGCTCTACTGTTCCGTCCGTGGAACTGCCGTCCACAAAGATCACCTCCGTACCGGCGCCCAGAGAGGGCATTCGTCTGACAATTTCGCTGATATTCCCCGATTCGTTGCGGCAGGGGACGATGACTGAACATCGGTACTCGCGACGATGTGTACGCTCCCGACCGGCTCTCGCCACCACGTATTCCGTCAAGCATAGCCGACGAAATCCTGGAAGATGGGCCAGCACCTTGTTGCAGATCCAGGAAAGGCCCGGGATATAAATCGGCAGCAAGAGCCGGAATCCTTTCCGAATCGTGGCGAAGCCGGCAAGCGACAGAAACCCTTCGAGATCATCGACCGGGAGCCAGTTCTGGACATTTTGAGGAGATTTAAGCCGCAAGGCTTCGGCGAGCTTGAGGACAGGTTCCCAGAGGTAGTTGTAGTACGTGATAATGAGGCGAGTGTGTGGGCCGGCAAGCAGCCGCACTCTGGCAAAGGCCTCGTGGACATCTTCCAGGTCTCCGACTAAATCAGACAGGATGATGTAATCGAATGTGCCACTGAGGGGCGAATTGTGGACATCTCCTTGAACAAAACGGAGATGAGGGAATTTCTGACGTGCAATGCGCAGCATGCACCCACTCAGGTCCAAGCCAACCCCGAGCGCGGGCTTGGTCGCATTGAGAAGGTCTCCGGTTCCACATCCAACTTCGAGGACCTTCTGCCCAGGCGGCACCGAGAACTGAATGAACGCCGTTAACTGCTTGTAGTAATACCATCGTCTGGCTTTAAAGCGATCCCGCCCCTGGGCTAACGAATCAAAAATCTCTCGTCGCTCATGGGTATAGGTCCCCGTTCGGGGCGACGCTCGATGAGGGTTCAAATCCTGCGCAACAGGCTGGCTGTCAGAGACGTGCTCTGCCTCAGCCGGAACCACCGTTGGACCCGTTGCTGTTTTCACGACTACGATCCCTCCACAGTCTGTAGCGGCTTGGTGGCCTGTGGGCCTTGCTTGATCACACTGAGGATCATGTAGCTCCACCAGCCGGACGGAATCAGTGCGCCCAGCAGCCGTTCCGCGTGCAAGACGAAGCTAGCCAACCAGCCAGACAGCCAGGGCAATCCCCATCGATAATGGAACAAGACCCGCCCGAACGGAAACGGTTGTGCCCAGGCGACGTTCGGCGCATCCACCTGACGCCGATCGAGGAGCCGGGCTATCCGCTGCAGCGAGTTGCGAACGAGGTCCCTTTCAGCCGGAACCAGGATCCCAAGGAGGCGCATGATCGGACTCGACCCATTCGGCTCGATAATGACGATGCGGCCCTCCGGACGGCAGACGCGCACCATCTCTTCTACCACCCGCGACTTATCAGCGACATGATGTAACACATCCCGGCACAGGATCACATCGAAACACGCGCCACGGAATGGGAGACGCCCGGCATCGCTGCAGACAAACCGCGCGCGGCGGACTCGTCCTAACGCCCACCCGACCTTGGCCCGCGAAAAATCCACTCCCACGGTATGTGCGGGGATCGTCTGCAACAGCTCGAGATTCCCCCCCTCTCCACATCCGACTTCCAGCAATCGGTCGGTGGCCGTGAAGGGAACCTGCTTAAGCAACTCTCGCTCGGTCCTCGCCAGGTAAGGATCCGTCGTCTGCCAGAGAAATTTCGCTTCATCGGCTTTAGCAAAATGCTCGACCTGCAACCGCTGAAAGCGTTGCAGCTCACTCCTGCCATTCTGGGTCGAATGCTTCCGCACAGCCGAGGTCCCTCCATCACAGCAGGGCCACGTTTTGCTTCCCTTGCTTGACATGACGCGTGCCATTCCGGGTATCAAAGACGAGCGATGCATGTCGGACAATCATCTCGTAGTCGAACGTAGAGTGTGCGGTGAGGATCAGCACGCAGTCCACCTGCCTGAGCGACGCCTCGCTCACCTTCACGGGTCTGTACGAGCACCCTTCAACCGTCATCGTCGCCGTAAACGGGTCAGCGTAGGACAACGTCGCCCCCTCGCGCTGAAGCAATTCCATCACCTTGACAGCAGGACTCTCCCGAGGATCGCCGATGTCTGCTTTATAGGTGACCCCCAACACAAGAATTGCGGCTCCATTGAGGCACCGTCCCTGTCGATTCAACAGCCGCTGAAGTTTGGCGACGACATAGTAGGGCATGGCTTCATTGATCTCGCCTGCTAACTCAATGAAGCGGGTGTGCAGATCAAATTCCTTGGACTTCCATGCGAGGTAGTATGGATCGAGCGGGATGCAGTGCCCGCCCACCCCAGGACCCGGGTAGAAAGGCATGAACCCAAAATTCTTGGTGGCTGCAGCATCGATAATTTCATACACGTCCAACCCCATCCGGTCACACAGCATTGCCAACTCGTTCACGAGCGCGATATTCACGGAACGGAAGACGTTCTCGAAAACCTTGGTCATCTCCGCAACGCGCGGAGAGCTCACCGGAAAGAGTTTCTCGACCGATTGTTCATAGAACGTCTGGGCCATGGTCAGGCAGGCCGGTGTGACTCCACCGACCAATTTGAACGTATTATGCGTCTTGAAGGCTCGATTTCCGGGATCCACCCGTTCAGGCGAAAAGGCGAGAAACAAGTCTTGGCCCACTTTGAGTCCGCCTTTGGTTAAGATTGGGAGCATCACGTCTTGAGTCGTTCCGGGATAAGTGGTGCTCTCCAGCACAACCAGCATGTGTGGACGAGCCACCTTCGCCAGTTCCCGTGACACCTTGACAATCGCGCTGATGTCCGGTTCCTTATTTCGTGTCAGGGGCGTGGGCACGCAGATCAGAACAACGTCGCACTCCCTGAGCCTCTTGAAATCCGTGGTCCCAAGAAGCTTGCCCGCCCGCACAACCTGCTGGAGCTCGGCCGCATTCAC
>JBHICF010000072.1:0-8776 GCA_046759485.1 Nitrospiraceae bacterium | reverse complement strand
AAGGTCTAGGGCCGGCCATGGCCATGAATGCCGGGAGTCTGGGCACCGATGTCTTCCAAGTGACATTCGACCAGCACCGGGTCGTCAAAGGGCACCCGTTCTCCTATCGCACTAGAGATGTGAGCTTTAATCCCTGGCCCTTCTGATCGAGCCAGTTGGATGTGGCCGACTCGGCCTATGCAGGAGGGATGGTCTCGCCTGTGGGCGCAAATGCGACGAACTGGATCAGCGCCACAGGCCAGATCTGGAAGCTTTACATCGCAGTGGCAGGATTTGCCGGATCGCTCATCTGCTTTGGAGCGGCGGTACTCGGATTGATCGGAGGTGGTGAGCAGTTTGTAGTGCTGACCCTCGGGGGGATCTTCCTGTGTGTCGCGACCTTCATGTGGCTTACCGCGGTGCTCCGCTGTCCTCATTGTCGAGCCAGGCTGGTCTGGACGATGGTCACTACCCGGCCGCACACTTCGTGGCTCATCGATCTGGCTGCCCTCAACCGATGTCCGGTCTGCAACCGTGCACTGAACAGCCTCACAAGGGCTTGATTACAAGGGAGGTACTGGAGAGGATATGCAGGCTTCACATGATGTCCGGGACCGATTAGGTCTACATATTGTTGCTACCTTGGCGGTCTTATGGGCGGGTTGTGGGGGCGTGCTATGGGGAGCAGATCCTCCTGCGGCCGATGAATCGGATGAACGACGGGTTAGGGCTCGGGAGCTGGGCATTGTTGTCGGGCGCGGCGCCACCGGACCCATGAATGCCATCACGGATGTTGCCGGTGTCAAGGTGGGGCACACCACGCTGATCCGCGGGCGAGGGACTCTGAAGCCCGGCGAGGGACCGGTTAGAACTGGCGTCACAGTGATCATTCCCCGTGACGACGTGTGGCACAACAAAGTGCCTGCCGGAGCCTTTGTGTTGAACGGCACAGGCGAGATGACCGGCTTGGCCTGGATTGCTGAATCAGGTTTCTTAGAGTATCCCATCGCGCTGACGAACACGCTCAACGTGCCGCGAGTAGCCAATGGCGTGATCAGTTGGATGATCCAGCAGTACCCAGAGATTGGGATTAGTGACGATACGCTCACGCCAGTTGTCGCGGAATGCGATGATAGCCGCCTCAACGATAGCCAAGGGCGTCACGTGTCAGAGCAGGATGTCCTCGCCGCCTTGAATGGCGCATCGAGTGGACCGGTGGCCGAGGGCACTGTCGGAGCAGGAACCGGAATGGTGTCATATGGCTTCAAGGGCGGTATTGGCACCGCGTCGCGGGTGCTGTCGGAACGAGATGGAGGCTACACAGTGGGCGTCTTGGTAAACGCCAATCACGGCCGCCGCGAGGAACTCATGATGGCTGGTGTCCCTGTGGGCCGCGTATATGAGCATCAGGAAGACCAACGAGGGGCTCAGGGTGGAGTCGACACACGACCGAGTGGGCGGCAAGGAGTGATACGGTCTGTACAGGAAGGCTCGATCATTGTGATCATCGCCACCGATGCTCCCCTCGGCAGTCGTCAGCTCACACGGCTGGCGAAGCGAGCCGCGTTGGGTCTGGCTCGAACCGGGACGGCAGGACGTCACGGCAGCGGAGACTTCATGTTGGCGTTCTCAACGGGTAATACGGTTCCTCACTACCCCGAGGACCGGACCTACGTCATGAGGCATCTGGCCGATACCCACATCAACCCCCTGTTCAGCGCGACGGTTGAGGCGACCGAAGAGGCAATTCTGAACGCCTTGACCATGGCGAAGACTGTTGAGGGACGCGATAATCGGCGGATCGAGGCCGTCTCGCTAACCCGGTTACGTGCCTTGCTGACCGTAGCCGATGATGCGAACTGATCCCGCACTGTTTCGCGCAGGAACACACCCTTGTGACACCTTGCAATTCATGTGAATGATGACTATTCTGGCTGCGTTGTGTCCAGCGTAAGACTGGATGCCAGGTGAGTCGATCTGTGAAGAGGCATCATGGCACACTATCAAATGGGCGGTAGCTTGAAGATTCTTACTGCGCTGGAAAAGACACAGGCCTTTTCGGCGTTTTTACAAGACCGGATGGTTCGCGCATTGGAGACGGAGGACCCGACCGAACTTCATTATCTGCTTGCCCAACTTGATGACTATCATTCCTACATGTGGCGTTATCACAAGAGGCTGAAGGAGCTGCGGGGAGAGCGTTCGGAATTCGTGGAGTAGGCTCGCTACCACATGAGTCAATGGCCAGAAGGCAGGAGTCTAGGCACCTGGCCTGCGGCGACGAGTAGTCCCAGTGCCCCTCCGTTTGAAATCTGAGCTCTCGCCGGACATCTAAAGCCTCTGGTCTGATGGACAACGCTCACTCGCCATTGCTAGACTACACCGTGCCAACCGGAATTCACACATCCTTGAGGTTTGCCTCGTCACTCTGCCGGGAGTCTAATCCCGGTGATGCTGGTTACGCGCTTGGACATGCAGCGGCGCGCCAACTTGGTGCGGGCCCAGTCGATCTTGCTTGCCTATTCTTCTCCTCCCATTACGCTGAACATGCAGAACAGTTGGCCGCTGCGGTTCGTCGTGAGCTTGCGCCAACCCTCTTGTTAGGTTGTACGGGCGAGGGTGTGATCGCCGATGTGGAGGAGATCGAGAGCGCGCCGGCTGCGACCCTTTGGGCCGCTCGGCTCCCGGGCAGCTCGCTGACTCCTGTCAGACTGTCCTGCACTCGTGAGGAGGAGGGTTACGATATCAGCGGATGGCCTGAGAGCCTTGATACGATCAGTGAGGGGGTGACGTTGCTCATGCTGGCTGACCCCTTCTCCACCCCCGTGGAGGAGGTCCTATCCTATTTGGGTGATCGTTGGCCTGGGTCTCGGGCTATTGGAGGGCTGGCGGGTGGCGGACACGAGCACGGCGAGCACCGCATGATTCTGAACGACGAAGTGTCACAGGGAGGTGTGGTAGGCGTCGCCGTGTCGGGGCCAGTGTCAATCCGGACCGTGGTCTCCCAGGGCTGTCGCCCAATCGGGGAGCGGTACATGATTACACGAGCGGAGCATAACGTGATTCACGAATTAGGAGGCACTCCCGCGCTCGAGCGGCTTCAGGCGGTGTTAGAGGCACTGAGCGGTGACGAGCGCCGCTTGGCCCATCAGGCGTTGCACATCGGCCTGGTCATGGATGAGCATCGGAACCGGTTCGAACGAGGCGATTTCCTGGTCCGCAACCTGATCGGGGCAGATCGCAAGTCCGGGAGCATGGCGGTCGGTGACATGGTGAAGGAAGGGCAAACGGTGCAATTTCACGTACGCGATGGACGGTCAGCAAGTGAAGACTTACACGTGGCGTTAGCCGCAGACCGGGCCAGGCATGAGAAAGCTCCTCTTGCTGCGCTCATGTTCAGCTGTTGCGGGCGCGGCCGGGGATTATTTGGGCGTCCGCATCATGACATCACGGTGTTGCGAGAGCGGGTCGGTGACATCCCCATTGCCGGCTTTTTTGCCCAGGGCGAAATCGGGCCGGTCGGGGCCAGCAATTTTCTCCACGGTTACACCGCGAGCGTTGCGATCTTCTCAGAGCCGAGCTCCTGAAAAGATTGGACTCGATGAGAGTCTCCACTGACCCACCGGAGGCTCATTCCCGCTAAACCAGAAGGAGAATCCTATGATGCAGTGTCTGTTTCGCCTTAGTACCGTGCTGGGAGTGCTCTGCTTGACGACTTCCGCCATGAGTGCGGGAGAGGCTCCATCGAGTGGCAAACCATCGGCCGGCAAACTGGTCACGACCGAGTCGGGACTGCAGTATGTCGATCTTGTGGTCGGAACGGGCCGGCAAGCAGAACTGGGTGATACAGCGACGGTGCATTACACAGGCTGGCTCGAGGATGGCACCAAGTTCGACAGCTCCCTGGATCGTGGCCAACCATTCTCCTTCCGAGTCGGAGCAGGCCAGGTCATCAAGGGATGGGATGAAGGAGTGGGGACAATGAGAGAAGGGGGAAAGCGAAAGTTGATCATTCCCCCCAATCTAGGATACGGACCACGCGGTGCCGGCCGGGTCATCCCGCCCAATGCGACCTTGACCTTTGAAGTGGAGGTCCTGAAGTTACGCTGATCGGCCTGCTGCACGAGGGAATATCATCCGGATGAATCGGACCCCTCTATTCGACGGACACACAGTGCTCGGCGCCAAACTGGTGGATTTTGCCGGTTGGGAGATGCCCATCCAGTACTCGGGCGTGGTGGATGAGTACTATAGCGTGCGTAGGGCATCTGGACTCTTCGATGTGAGCCACATGGGGCGTATTGCCGTGACCGGCTCAGGCGCACTCGCGTTCCTGCAGCGCGTGACGACGAACGATGTCGCCACGATCGGAGTCCTGCAATCGCACTATTCCATGCTGTGCAATCCGGAAGGCGGTATCAAGGACGATATCTTCATCTATAGGACGGAACCCGACGTCTATCTGGTGTGTGTGAATGCAGGGAACCGAGAAAAGATCGTCGCATGGCTGGCTACGCAGCTGACGGGCGAAGACGTTGTTGAGCTTCGTGACCGCTCCGGCGAAATCGCCCAGCTTGCGCTTCAGGGCCCAGCGTCAAGCTCGATCCTGGGAGAGTTGAACGTCGGAGGGCTTGAAGCACTCAAGCCCAGGCAATGTCTCAACACCACGCTTGCCGGTGCACCCTCGCTGATCACGAGGACGGGATATACCGGGGAAGTCGGCTACGAACTTTATATCCCCGTCGAGAGCGCGCTCCGGATTTGGAATGAGTTGTTGACCAGGGGCAAGGCGGCAGGACTGAAGCCAGTAGGCCTCGGCGCCCGAGACCTTCTTCGCTTGGAGATGGCTTACCTCTTGTATGGAAACGACATCACAGAGGACACAACCCCGCTCGAAGCCGGCGCGGATTGGGTGGTGAGCTTCAAGAAAGGCCCCTTCATCGGGCGTGATGCATTACAGCGCCAAAAGCAGGAGGGATTGGGAAGGCGCCTCGCGGCCTTCGAACTACTGGAGAAGGCTGTTCCCCGTCACGGATTCAGCATTCTGTCCACCGACCAGCCAGGCGGTGAGCAGATTGGGGAAGTCACGAGCGGCAACCTTTCCCCCATGCTGCAGAAAGGCATCGGATTGTGCTATCTGCCGCCTGCTCGTACCCACCCTGGGTCCACGATTGCCGTTGACATACGCCAGCGAAGAGTGCCCGCGATCGTGGTCAAACCGCCATTCTATCAGCGACAGCGTCAGGGCTAGTGACCGGAGGGACGAGATCCGTCTGACCCCCTCCTCCGCCATGCCTTCCGCGGCTTGCCTGGAGCCTTGGAGCCTATGACAAAGCATATCTATAAAGGTCGAGTCGTGAACCTCAACCTCGAAACGGTCACGTTGCCGAATGGGACCATTGCTGAGCTGGAAGTCATTCACCATCCCGGTGCAGCCGCGGTGGTACCCCTGAAAGCTGAGAGCAACGTGGTCCTCATCCGTCAGTACCGCCATGCGGTTGGTGGGTATATTTACGAAATTCCAGCTGGCAAGCTCCATCCGGGTGAGGACCCGCGCGACTGTGCCTCACGCGAACTCGAGGAGGAGATTGGCTATCGTGCTACTTCCTTGGAACTGGTAACGAGCTTTTTTACCACGCCAGGGTTCACTGATGAAGTCATCCACATTTTTAAAGGGACTGGGCTGACTCCAGGCACGCAGCAACTCGGAGGAGACGAAGTACTCGAGGTCATCGAGATGCCACTTGGACAATCCATTCAACTCATTCGGGACGGGACAATTCGAGATGGGAAGACGATAGTCGGTCTGCTGGCGGTGTATCTTCAACAGCCTCCTGGACGAACCCAGCCAGGATTTTCTGAAACCGCACCTTAAACAGAGCGTTCCGATTCCGCTCTGTAGCTGAGCCTCTCATGCGCCCGGTCGTGACCCACGGACGGGTGCGGGGTACTCCTAACTGTGCACTGGATCAGTGAAAGCAGCATGCTCGAAAGAGACCGTTGGAGGTGGAGCCCCACCTAGTTCCAGGTCCTCCTATTTTTTTCAGGCTGCACCGGTCTTTCATATTCGTTGGCCGCTGTCTTGCATGAGGACAAATCACCCCTTGACCTGCTCGTGTAGCAAGCATTAGCCTTAGCGCCTGGCGGTTCAGATGGCATGAGATCTACCGCACGAGCGGCGTATGTCGGAATCTCTTGAATCGATTCTCGTGGTTGATGACGACTCGAGTGTCCGCGAGACACTGCGGCAAGTCCTCAAGGACCGTGGCTATCAGGTCACGCTCGCAAAGAATGGAGACGAGGCACTCGAACGGCTCCGGGAGCAAGAGTACTGCCTGGTCTTGACGGATCTCCGTATGCCTGGGATGCAGGGCATTGAGCTGATGCGGAAGATTCGGCGGGCGTATCCAGATGTGGGCGTCATCATCATGACGGCGTACGGAACGATCGACACCGCCATTGAGGCCATGAGTCATGGGGCTGCAGATTATCTCATCAAGCCGTTCGCGCCTGAGGAGTTGTTCCGAGTCACCGAACGGGCAAGGCGTGAAACCTCCGTGCGGCACAAAGCAATCAAAGAATAGAACAATCCGTAGCAGGCTGACGCGCCGTAGCAGGCTGACGCGAGCGAGAAAGGAACGTTGGCTTAGGATTCGTACGACGTCATCGGGGGGCAGGTACACGCGAGATGACGGTCCCCGTAGGCGTCGTCAATGCGGGAGACGGCTGGCCAGAACTTGTATTCCTTGAGCCAGGGAGCGGGAAAGGCCGCCTGCTCCCGGCTGTACGGGCGATTCCACTCGGTTGCCGTCACGACCTGAGCAGTGTGGGGCGCCCCCTTCAGGACGTTCGAGTCTCGCGGCATCCGTCCTTCGACGATTTCTTGGATTTCCCCGCGGATGGCGATCAAGGCCTCACAATAGCGGTCCAGTTCCGCCTTCGACTCGCTCTCTGTTGGCTCAATCATCAGGGTCCCTGGAACCGGGAATGACATGGTCGGGGCATGAAATCCGTAATCCATGAGCCGCTTGGCGACATCCACAGCCTCTATGCCCGATGTCTCCTTCAGATGACGAAGGTCCAAGATGAACTCGTGTGCCACGAATCCATGGTTGCCAGTGTAGAGGACCGGGAAATACTTCTCGAGGCGTTTGGCCATGTAGTTCGCACTGAGGATCGCGACCTTCGAGGCCTTGGCTAATCCTTCCTGTCCCATCAGCGCGATATAGATCCATGAGATCGGCAGGATGCTGGGACTGCCGTAGGGGGTTGCCGCGATCGCACCAATGGCATCCTTCCCGCCAACTTTCGTCACCGGATGACCGGGCAGGAATTCCGCCAAATGGGCTGCCACTCCTATTGGCCCCATGCCAGGGCCACCACCGCCGTGTGGTATGCAGAACGTCTTGTGCAGGTTCAGGTGGCACACATCCGCCCCGAAATCGCCAGGCCTACAGAGCCCCACCTGAGCGTTCATATTGGCACCATCCATGTAGACTTGTCCGCCATGGTCATGCACGATCTGGCAGACTTTGCGAATGCCCTCCTCGAACACGCCGTGGGTGGAGGGGTACGTAACTATTAACACAGCCAGTCTGTCACGATGTAGTTTCGCTTTGGCTTCGAGGTCTGCACGGTCCACATTGCCCCGATCATCACAGGCCACGGGAACCACCGTGAGTCCAGTCATCACTGCGCTGGCCGGGTTGGTGCCGTGGGCCGAAACCGGAATGAGGCAAACGTCTCGGTGGCCTTGCCCCCGTTGCTGGTGATACGCACGAATAACCAGCAGGCCCGCATACTCTCCCTGCGAACCGGCGTTGGGTTGCAGGGTGACCGCCGCATAGCCGGTGATCTCCGCGAGCCATGTCCGTAGTTGACTGAACAGTTCCTGGTACCCTCGAGCCTGCTTCTCGGGTGCAAAGGGGTGGAGGCGGCTGAATTCCGGCCAGGTGACGGGGAGCATCTCCGTGGTGCTGTTGAGTTTCATCGTGCACGACCCGAGCGGAATCATGGAGTGGGCGAGGGAGAGGTCACGAGTCTGGAGCCGATAGATATACCGGAGCATTTCGTGTTCAGCGTGGTATGTGTTAAACACCTCATGCGTGAGGTATTTGCTGGTCCGTGCCACCGCGGGAGGAAAGCCGAAAGGGGCCTGCTGGGCGAGCTCCTCGACTGTAAACGGGACGGCTTCGTCGCCCGCAAACATCTCAAACAGTGTTTGGATGTCGGTTACGCTGGTGGTCTCGTCGAGGGTGATGCCTATTGAGCCCCTCTCAAAATGACGGAGATTGATGGAACGACGTCGGGCCCGTACGTGCACTTTATCTGCCGAGCCGTCTGGCAGCTTGACCCGAACTGTGTCGAAAAAGGGATCTGAGCCAACCTTTCCACCCAGTCGACGGAGCCCCTCGGCGAGTATCGCTGAGAGGGAATGTACGCGTTCTGCGATCCGACGGAGCCCTTCGGGACCGTGATAGACGGCGTACATGCTAGCCATCACGGCGAGAAGCACCTGTGCTGTGCAGATATTGCTCGTCGCCTTGTCGCGCCGAATGTGCTGTTCGCGTGTTTGCAGGGCGAGCCGGTAGGCGGACTGTCCGTTGGCGTCTCGTGAAACCCCAACGATACGGCCCGGGATTTGACGAGCAAACTGTTCCCTCGTGGAGAGGAAGGCTGCGTGGGGTCCTCCAAACCCGAGAGGGACACCGAACCGCTGGCTGGTCCCAACACAGATGTCGGCGCCGAACTCACCGGGAGGGCGAAGCAGCGTGAGCGCGAGCAAATCGGTAGCCAC